>NZ_JBVBUV010000059.1:0-24621 GCF_057445395.1 Litorivivens sp. | reverse complement strand
AGGCACCGAGATGGTTATGCCTGGCGACAACGTGAAGATGGACGTGACTCTGATCGCACCGATTGCGATGGAAGAAGGTCTGCGCTTTGCGATTCGTGAAGGCGGCCGTACCGTTGGTGCGGGTGTTGTTGCCAAAATCGTCGAATAATCGGCGCTTTGGTTCGCGGCCCGGCCAGGGCTGTGGAGGAAAGGGAGGCGGCTAGCCTCCCTTTTTAGTCTGTTTCTGTATTTATGAGCGGCAGGCGTGGGGAAAACAGTCGATAGCGCCAAAATAGTTGTTGACAGTACCCTGGGCCATCTATAGAATGCCGCTTCCATTTTTCGGGTTAGTCCGCGCAACAAAATTGCCGGAACCTGAAGAATTTTCGGGATGGGAGTGTTGGTCAGGTGCAAAATCAACGGATTCGAATTCGTTTAAAGGCTTTTGACCACCGTCTGATCGATGCGTCAACGCAAGAGATTGTAGATACTGCTAAGCGCACTGGCGCCCAGGTACGCGGACCGATTCCGCTGCCGACGCGCAAAGAGCGATACACAGTGCTGGTCTCGCCGCACGTGAACAAGGATGCTCGTGATCAATACGAGATTCGTACTCACAAGCGGTTGCTGGATATCGTAGAGCCCACAGAAAAAACTGTGGATGCGTTGATGAAATTGGATTTGGCGGCTGGTGTGGAAGTTCAGATTAGCCTCGGCTAATCAGAGACGGTTTTAAAGACAAAATTTAAAACCCGCCCGGGTTTTTGAAGGTCAAAAGCTTCGGGTTGTGTAACACGCTACGAAGCGTGGCCATAGAGGGTGCAAGCCCCGTACACTGAGAGGTTAAGGAAATGGCTATTGGATTGGTCGGCCGCAAGAGCGGTATGACCCGCGTTTTTACAGACGACGGCGTTTCAATTCCGGTTACGGTGATTGAGGTTTCTCCTAATCGCGTAACTCGAGTCAAAGATAGCGATAGCGATGGTTATCGCGCCATTCAGGTTACCGCAGGTACTCGCAAGGCCTCGCGTGTCAAAAAGTCCCAAGCTGGTGAATTCGCGAAAGCGGGTGTCGAAGCCGGTCGCGGATTCTGGGAGTTTCGTCTCGAAGGTGAAGAGGCTGTGGAGCTTGGCTCCGAGCTGACTGTCGCCCAGTTTGAGGCGGGACAAAAAGTCGATGTTACTGGTCAGTCTAAAGGTAAGGGTTTTCAGGGCGGTGTGAAGCGCTGGAATTTCCGTACTCAGGACGCGACTCACGGTAACTCTCTGTCGCACCGTGCGCCTGGCTCTATTGGTCAGTGTCAAACTCCCGGTCGCGTATTTAAGGGTAAAAAGATGGCTGGCCATATGGGTGCCGAGCGTGTCACCGTGCAGACGCTGGAAGTTGTTCGCGTCGATGCTGAGCGTAACCTGATTCTGGTGAAAGGTGCCGTACCTGGTGCGCCCGGTGGAGACGTAATTGTGCGTCCTGCCGTCAAGGTCAAGAATTCCTAAGGGGGTAAGCAATGGAACTGAGTATTGCGAAACCCGGTAACGGGGCGGCAGCTGGAACGGTTCAGGTATCTGACGTCGCTTTTGCTCGCGAGTTTAATGAAGATCTGGTTCACCAGGTTGTAACTGCCTATCTGGCTGGTGCCCGTCAGGGTACGCGTGCACAGAAGACCCGCTCAGAAGTGAGTGGTGGTGGCAAGAAACCCTGGCGCCAAAAGGGTACTGGTCGTGCCCGAGCTGGTACGACTCGATCGCCGATCTGGCGTAGCGGCGGCGTAACATTTGCTGCCAAGCCGCAGGATCACAGCCAGAAGGTTAATCGCAAGATGTACCGCGCTGCGCTGCGTTCGATTTTGTCGGAGCTCGCTCGTCAGGATCGCCTGATCGTGGTTGAAGATTTTGAGTTAGATGCGCCGAAAACTAAATCACTGGTGAAGTCACTGGCTGATTATGGGCTCAGCGGTGGTTTGATCGTGTCTCACGAGGTAAGTGAGAATCTTTATCTGGCCTCGCGTAACCTGCATAAGGTTGAAGTGCGCGATGTTCAAGGTGTTGATCCGGTCAGTCTGGTGGCTTTTGAAAAGGTTCTGGTCACCGTGCCGGCGCTGAAAAAGCTTGAGGAGATGTTGGCATGAATGCAGAGCGACTCTACAAGGTTCTGAAAGGGCCGCACGTCTCCGAAAAGGCGGCGATGAGCGCAGACAGTGGCAACCAGGTGGTCTTTAAGGTTGCGTCAGACGCGAACAAGTTGGAGATCAAGGCAGCTATAGAAAAGCTGTTCAAGGTTGATGTTGTCCAGGTTCGCACGCTGAATGTAAAAGGTAAGGTCAAGCGCAATCGCTTTGGTCAAGCCAAAAAGCCGAACTGGAAAAAGGCTTATGTAAGCCTGGCGCAAGGTCAAGACATCGACTTTGCGGTTGTGGAATAAGCTGGAGCGGGATAGATGGCAATTGTAAAAAGCAAGCCGACATCGCCAGGTCGCCGTTTTGTAGTTCGGGTGGTAAATCCTGATCTGCACAAAGGTGCTCCATACAAGGCGCTGATCGAGAAGCAGGGCAGAAACGGTGGTCGCAACAACAATGGCCGGATTACTGTCCGTCACGTTGGTGGTGGTCATAAGCAGCATTACCGCATTATCGATTTCAAGCGTAACAAGGACAACATTCCAGGCAAGGTAGAGCGTCTGGAGTATGATCCGAACCGCACCGCGAATATCGCGCTGGTTCTGTACGCCGATGGTGAGCGTCGCTACATCATTGCGCCGAAGGGTTTGAAAGCTGGTGATCCGGTGCTGTCCGGTCAGAGTGCGCCGATCAAAGTCGGTAGTGCATTGCCGCTGCGTAACATTCCGGTCGGTAGCACAGTGCACTGTATCGAAATGAAGCCTGGAAAAGGTGCTCAGCTGGCGCGCAGTGCTGGTACATCGGCGCAGCTGGTTGCTCGCGAAGGTCAGTACGCCACCCTGCGATTGCGCAGTGGCGAAACCCGCAAGGTGTTGGCTGATTGCCGAGCAACCTTGGGTGAGGTGTCCAACAGCGAGCACAGTCTGCGCAAGTTGGGTAAAGCCGGTGCCACACGTTGGCGCGGTGTTCGTCCTACCGTACGCGGTGTGGCGATGAACCCTGTAGATCACCCGCACGGTGGTGGTGAAGGTCGTACTTCCGGTGGCCGTCATCCGGTTACACCATGGGGTGTGCCCACCAAGGGTTACAAGACGCGCAAGAACAAGCGCACTAATGATCTGATTGTACGCCGTCGCGGTCGCAAGTAAGACCGGCGGTTATTGGGATAGAGAGGAAAAGCTTGTGCCACGTTCTCTAAAAAAAGGTCCGTTTATCGATCTTCACTTGATGAAGAAGGTAGAAACGGCAGCGGAAAAGAATGATCGTCGTCCGATCAAGACCTGGTCGCGTCGCTCGATGATTTCGCCGGAGATGGTGGGTTTGACGATCGCGGTACACAACGGTCGCCAACATGTGCCGGTACTTGTCTCAGAGGACATGGTTGGGCACAAACTGGGTGAATTTGCTGCGACTCGTACCTATAAAGGTCACGCAGCGGACAAGAAAGCCAAGCGTTAAGCCAGGCTGAAAAGAGGCTAATACGATGGAAGTTGCAGCACGTTTAAGCGGTGCAAGAATTTCTGCCCAGAAAGCTCGACTGGTTGCCGACCAGATTCGTGGCAAGGGCGTTGAAGAAGCATTGGACATTTTGTCTTTTAGCACTAAAAAGGCGGCAGGCATCGTCAAGAAAGTGCTGAACTCTGCGATCGCAAATGCAGAGCACAACGAAGGTGCCGATGTTGATGAGCTGAAGGTGTCGACGATCTTTGTGGACGAGGGTATGACGATGAAACGTCTGCGTCCGCGTGCGAAAGGCCGTGCCGATCGCATTCTTAAGAGATCTTGTCATATCACTGTAAAAGTCGCCGATAGCGAAGGCTAGGTAGGAGAGACCATATGGGTCAGAAAGTACACCCGACTGGAATTCGTCTGGGGATCGTTAAAGAGCATAACTCAATCTGGTATGCGGGCAACAAGAACTACGCAAAGCAGTTGATAACTGATTTGCAGGTTCGCGAACTGATTGAGAAGAAACTGGCCAACGCTTCGGTTAGCCGTGTGGTTATCGAGCGCCCAGCGCAAACTGCTCGCATCACGATTCACACCGCTCGCCCCGGTATAGTTATCGGTAAGAAGGGTGAAGACGTTGAATTGCTGCGTAAGCAACTGACTGCACGCATGGGTGTGCCGGTGCACATCAACATTGAAGAAGTGCGCAAGCCTGACCTCGACGCAAAACTGGTCGCTCAGAATGTTTGTCAGCAATTGGAACGTCGTGTGATGTTCCGCCGAGCCATGAAGCGTGTAGTACAGAACGCCATGCGCCAGGGTGCTGAAGGTATCAAAATTCAGGTGAGTGGACGTGTGGGTGGCGCTGAAATCGCGCGCACCGAGTGGTATCGCGAAGGTCGCGTTCCGCTGCACACACTGCGCGCCGACATAGACTACGCCACCGCAGAAGCCGCGACTACCTACGGCATTATCGGTGTGAAAGTCTGGATCTTCAAAGGCGAGATCCTCGACACGGGTGCCGTACAGGGCGCTGAGACTAAAGCGAAGTAAGAACAGGTTAAGGGTTACGCAAAATGTTACAGCCGAAGCGTACTAAATTTCGCAAGCAGATGAAAAACCGCAATCGCGGTTTGGCGCACCGTGGTAGCAAAGTGAGCTTCGGTGAGTTTGGCTTGAAAGCAACCGGTCGCGGCCGCATTACTGCGCGTCAGATCGAAGCTGCTCGTCGAGCAATGACACGCCACATTAAGCGGGGCGGAAAAATCTGGATTCGGGTATTTCCCGATAAGCCCATCACCCAAAAGCCCCTGGAAGTACGTCAGGGTAAAGGTAAGGGTAATGTTGAATACTGGGTTGCCCAGATTCAGCCTGGCAAAGTGCTGTATGAAGTCCAGGGTGTTTCTGAGGAGTTGGCGCGTGAGGCATTTTCGCTCGCGGCTGCCAAGCTGCCGATAGCAACCACATTTGTTAAACGGTCGGTGATGTGATGAAAGCAGCAGAATTACGTGAAAAGTCTGTTGATGAGCTGAACGGTGAACTGCTGAAGTTGCTGGAAGAGCAATTCAAGCTGCGCATTCAGAAGTCTACAGGCCAACTAGCACAGACTCATCTGTTGACGCAGGCTCGCAAAGATATCGCGCGCGTCAAGACAGTGTTCAAACAAAAGGCAGGTAACTGATAATGGCGGAAGCATCAAACAATGCACGTACTGCCACCGGTAGAGTGGTCAGTGACAAGATGGAAAAAACCATCACTGTCCTCGTTGAGCGTCGAGTGAAGCACCCGGTGTACGGCAAGTACATCACCAAGTCTTCCAAGATTCATGCGCACGACGAGAACAACGAGTGCAAGAGTGGCGACTTGGTAACCATCAGCGAGACTCGTCCATTGTCCAAAACAAAGTCCTGGACTCTGTTGCGGATCGAAGAGAGTGCCGCCGAAGTTTAAGCGGCTGTTGTGTAATCGGTAGTGATACACAGATAAGGGTTTGGGGTAGGACATGATTCAAACACAATCGTATTTGGATGTAGCAGATAACAGCGGTGCCCGTCGCGTTATGTGTATCAAAGTGCTGGGTGGTTCACACCGACGCTACGCGCGCGTTGGAGATCTGATCAAGGTTTCCGTTAAAGAGGCGATTCCGCGTGGCAAAGTGAAGAAAGGCCAGGTTATGAGCGCTGTTGTAGTTCGTACCAAAAAGGGTGTGCGTCGTGGGGACGGTTCTGTGATCCGTTTTGACGATAACGCTGCGGTGCTGCTGAACAACAACCTGGCACCGATCGGTACGCGTATTTTTGGGCCGGTGACTCGGGAGCTTCGCAGCGAACGATTCATGAAAATTATCTCTCTGGCACCGGAAGTGCTGTAAGGCACGGTAACGGAAAGGGTTGAAGCAGAATGCGTAAGATCAAAAAGGATGACGAAGTAATCGTCATCACCGGTAAAGACAAAGGTAAGCGCGGCAAGGTACGTAAAGTACTCGGTGAGCGTGTATTGGTTGCTGGCGTAAACATGGTGAAAAAACACCAGCGCGCCAATCCGCAGGCAGGTGTAGCCGGCGGCATCGTTGAGAAAGAAGCGGCGATCCAGATTTCTAACATCGCTATCTTCAATCCGGCTACCAGCAAGGCTGACCGTGTTGGCTTTAAGGTAGAAGACGGTAAGAAAGTACGCATTTTTAAATCCAGCGGCGAAGTAATCGACGCGTAAGTTGGTTGGAAAAGAACATGGCGAATCTGAAAGAGCTCTACGACACAGAATTGCGCAGCAAGCTGAAAGAAGAGCTTGGCTTGGCGAACGTAATGGAAGTTCCGCGCATCACTAAGATCACACTGAACATGGGTGTTGGTGAGGCTGTGGGCGACAAGAAGGTTCTGGACAGCGCAGTTGCTGATCTGGAGCGTATCGCTGGTCAAAAACCAGTTGTCACCAAAGCGCGCAAATCCATCGCGGGCTTTAAGATTCGTGATGGTTGGCCGATCGGTGCCAAAGTTACACTGCGCGGCGAGCGTATGTATGACTTCCTGGAGCGCCTGATCAGCATTGCGATCCCTCGTGTTCGCGACTTTCGCGGCATCAGCCCGAAGTCATTTGACGGTCGCGGCAACTTCGCGATGGGCGTAACAGAACAGATTATTTTTCCGGAAATTGAATACGACAAAGTCGACAAGCTGCGTGGTCTGGATATCACCATTACCACTTCAGCGCGTAACAACGATGAAGGTCGAGCTTTGTTGAAAGCATTCAAATTCCCATTCAAGAACTAAAGGGTAGAGATTATGGCAAAGCAGTCAATGAAAGCCCGTGAAGCCAAGCGAGCTAAAACGGTCGCTAAATACGCGGCGAAGCGTGCTGAATTGAAAGCAATCCTCAGCAGCCAGTCGGCTTCTGATGAAGAAAAGTGGGATGCGCAGATTGCGCTGCAGAAATTGCCCCGCAATGCCAGTCCTATCCGTCAGCAGCGTCGCTGCCAGCTGACTGGCCGTCCACATGCGGTTTACCGCAAGTTTGGCCTGTGCCGTAACCAGCTGCGTGAAGCAGCGATGCGCGGTGACGTTCCTGGCCTGGTTAAGGCCAGTTGGTAATCAAGAGTATTGTGGCGCCGGTCACTCCGGCCAGAGTTGGGAGCAGAACATGAGCATGCAAGACCCGTTGGCGGATATGTTGACCCGCATCCGCAACGCTCAAATGGCAGGAAAGACCAGCGTTGCTATGCCGTCTTCAAAGTTAAAGCAATCCGTTGCTAACGTATTGTTGGAAGAAGGTTACGTCGCAGGTCATCGTGTTGAGCAAGATGGCGCGAAAGCGCAACTGGTTATCGACCTGAAATATTTCCAAGGCAAGCCGGTTATCGCTGAAATTCAGCGCTCCAGCCGTCCCGGTCTCCGTACCTACGCCGGGAAAGATGAGCTGCCGAAAGTACGCGGCGGATTGGGTGTTGCCATTGTCTCCACCAGCAAAGGTGTGATGACTGACCGAGCAGCCCGTGCTGCCGGTGTTGGTGGCGAAGTACTCTGTACCGTCTTCTAAAGATTGATATTGGCGAGTTTACAAAATGTCTAGAGTAGCTAAAGACCCGGTAAGCATCCCCAAGGGCGTCGAGGTCAAGCTGGGCGACAGCGACATCGCGATCAAGGGTTCTAACGGGAACCTGACACTGGCGATCCATGCGTCCGTTGAAGTCAAGCAGGAAGAGAACACTCTGGTGTTCGCTCCTCGTGACCCAAAAGGCGGCTGGGCGATGGCGGGTACTACCCGCGCACTCGTCAACAACATGGTTGTCGGTGTTAGCCAGGGGTTCGAACGAAAGCTTCAGCTGAACGGTGTTGGTTATCGAGCTAAAGCTTCCGGAAACACTGTTAACTTGACGCTGGGTTTCTCACACCCAATCGATTATCAGCTGCCAAAGGGCGTTTCTGCTGAAACTCCCAGTCAGACTGAGATCGTGCTGAAAGCTGCAGACAAACAATTGTTGGGTCAGGTCGCTTCTGAAATTCGCGCCTTCCGTCCGCCAGAGCCATATAAAGGCAAGGGTGTGCGTTACGCGGATGAGTACGTCCGCCGTAAAGAAGCGAAGAAGAAGTAAAGGCTGAGATTATGAGCGTAAAGAGAGATTCAAGATTACGTCGCGCCCGTCGCTCACGTGTCAAAATGCGTGAACTTCGTGCAGTCCGCTTGACCGTACATCGCACACCGCGCCACATGTACGCCCAGGTTACTACAGCCGAGGGTGACAAGGTGCTGGCCAGTGCGTCTACGCTCGACAAGGAGTTGCGCGGTAATGCAACGGGTAATGCAGATGCTGCAGCAAGTGTAGGCAAGTTAATTGCCGAGCGTGCCAAGGCTGCCGGTGTTACCAGTGTAGCGTTTGACCGTAGCGGTTTCCGTTACCACGGCCGTGTTAAAGCACTGGCTGACGCTGCACGTGAAGGCGGCTTGGAATTCTAAGAGGCGAGCAATGGCATACGAGCAGAAAAGTAAAGACAATACCGAAGGCCTGCAGGAAAAGCTGGTTCAGGTAAACCGCGTCGCTAAAGTGGTTAAAGGTGGTCGGATCTTCGGCTTCACCGCATTGACTGTTGTTGGCGATGGTAATGGCAAAGTAGGTTTCGGTCGTGGCAAGGCGCGTGAAGTGCCGGTCGCTATCCAGAAAGCCATGGAAGCCGCGCGTCGCAACATGATCCAGGTGGATCTGAATGGCCACACTATTCAGTACCCGGTGAAGGCACGCCACGGTGCATCCAAGGTATACATGCAGCCTGCATCAGAAGGTACTGGCGTAATTGCCGGTGGTGCGATGCGCGCAGTACTTGAAATTGCCGGCGTTCATAACGTACTGGCGAAGTGCTACGGCTCGACCAACCCGGTAAACGTGGTTCGCGCTACCATCAACGGCCTGAAAGCAATTTCATCGCCGGAAGATGTTGCTGCCAAGCGCGGTAAGTCAGTCGAAGAGATTACAAGCTAAACGAGCTGGAATTGGAACCATGGCGAAAACGATCAAAGTAACCCAAACCCGGTCTACATCAGGCCGTCTGCAAGCTCATAAAGCCTGCGTGGCAGGATTGGGTCTGCGCCGGATTGGTCATACCGTTGAAGTCGAAGATACTCCTTCTGTTCGCGGCATGATCAATAAAGTTAATTACATGGTTCGTGTTGAGGATTAAGTGATGAGCTCAGATATGCGTTTGAATACATTGAGCCCAGCGCCCGGTCGCACGAAAGATGCTAAGCGCCGCGGACGCGGTATTGGTAGTGGCCTGGGTAAAACCGGTGGCCGCGGTCACAAGGGTTTGAAGTCTCGTTCCGGCGGTAAAGTACGCCCCGGTTTCGAAGGCGGTCAAATGCCCTTGCAGAAGCGTCTGCCGAAGTACGGCTTTACATCTCGTCTGGCGCGGGTAACTGCCCAGGTGCGTACGGCTGAGCTGGCGAAAGTTGATGCTGATGTAATCGATCTCGATGCGCTCAAGCGCGCCGACATCGTAGGCACCAACATTGAGCGTGCCAAAGTGTTCCTGTCTGGTGAGTTGACCAAGGCAGTAACCATCAAGGGATTGGCTGTGACAAAAGGCGCACGTGAGCTGATTGAAAAAGCTGGCGGTAAAGTCGAAGACTAATCGGGGTACAGCATGGCGAAGCCAGGACCGGGGTCCATCAATCAGGCAGGATTAGGCGAGCTGTTTGCTCGCCTTCGTTTTGTACTGCTGGCGATAATTGTTTATCGCATCGGCACCCATATTCCAGTACCTGGCATCAACCCGGATCAGCTGGCAGCACTGTTTAACCAGAATCAAGGTACGATTCTGGGGCTGTTCAACATGTTTTCCGGTGGTGCTCTGGAGCGGATGAGTATACTCGCGCTCGGCATCATGCCTTACATCTCTGCATCTATTATTATGCAGCTGATGTCGGCGGTGAGCCCGCAGCTCGAAGCGCTTAAGAAAGAAGGTGAAGCTGGGCGACGCAAGATTACCCAATACACTCGCTATCTTACGGTAGCGTTGGCGACCCTCCAGGGTACTGGTATGGCCGTCGGTATGGGCAATCAAGGCCTCGCATTTGAGCCGAACTTTGCGTTTTATTTTGTTGCCGTAGTTTCACTGGTAACTGGCGCAGTGTTCATGATGTGGCTGGGTGAACAGATCACCGAGCGCGGGATCGGCAACGGGATTTCGCTGTTGATCTTTGCCGGTATTGTGGCGGGCCTGCCGGCCGCAGTTGTGCAATCGCTGGAGCAGGCGCGTCAGGGTGAGATCAACATTCTGGTGTTGCTGGGTATCCTCGCGCTGGCAATTGCGGTGATTTATCTGGTGGTGTTTATCGAGCGCGGCCAGCGTCGTATCACCGTCAACTATGCCAAGCAACAGCGCGGTCGCAAGATGTATCAGGCCCAGAGCAGCCATCTGCCGCTCAAGGTCAACATGGCGGGTGTTATCCCAGCCATTTTTGCAAGCTCGATCCTGCTGTTTCCGGCGTCTATAGCGCAGTGGTTTGGGCAGAGCGGTGACGAAGGGATGGAGTGGCTGCAGGAGGTTGCTCTCGCGATTGGTCCCGGCCAGCCGTTGAACATCCTGTTGTTCACAGTATTGATCGTTTTCTTCTGCTTCTTCTATACGGCGTTGATGTTCAACCCGAATGAAGTTGCAGAGAACCTGAAGAAGTCCGGTGCGTTCCTGCCCGGTATTCGTCCAGGTGCGCAAACAGCGAATTACATAGATGGCGTATTAACCCGCCTGACCATGTTCGGTTCACTGTATATTGCGCTGGTTTGTCTGCTGCCGCAGTTCTTGGTAGTGATGTGGAATGTGCCCTTTTATCTGGGCGGTACCTCGCTGCTGATCGTGGTTGTGGTGGTTATGGATTTCATGGCACAGGTTCAGTCGCATCTCATGTCTCATCAATATGAGTCAGTGATGAAAAAGGCAAACCTCAAAAATTACGGTGGCGGCCTGCGTTAAGAGCCGGCCCGGTTTTCAGGAGAAGTTGAAATGAAAGTGCGCGCATCAGTAAAGAAAATTTGCCGCAACTGTAAAATGGTTCGCCGCAAAGGTGTGGTACGGGTTATCTGCTCTGCAGAACCGCGCCATAAGCAGCGTCAGGGTTGATTTGTCTGGGCCTTGCGTATAGACTATCGCGCCTTTCGCGTGCGGTAGCCCGCTGCATCAAGGCTGGGTACCGGGTTTGAACCCGGAATTATTGTTTGGAGTGTTATAAATGGCTCGTATTGCTGGTGTAAACATACCAGATAACAAACACGCCGTGATTTCGTTGACTTACATCTACGGAATCGGTCGCACCACAGCCAAAAGTCTGTGTGCGGCAACGGGTGTAGCGGAAGATGCCAAAATTGGTGATCTGAACGAAGAGCAACTGGATTTGCTGCGTAATGAAATCGGCAAAATCCAGGTTGAAGGTGATCTTCGTCGCGAAGTATCTATGAACATCAAGCGTCTGCTTGACCTGGGCTGCTACCGTGGTCTGCGTCATCGTCGTAGCTTGCCAGTTCGTGGACAGCGCACGAAAACCAATGCCCGCACCCGTAAAGGCCCGCGTAAACCGATTCGCAAGTAACGTTTGTTAGTATCTGCGACTTTTGGTTTCCGCTTTAGTGTAGCTACACCCCGTCCGGCTCAGGCTGAAGACAATGTGTAGTGTTGATATTAGAGATAGGACGTAAACATGGCTAAGCCCGGTTCTACCCGTAAAAAGGTAAAGAAAACCGTAGTGGATGGCGTTGCCCATATCCACGCATCATTTAATAACACGATCGTTACCATCACTGACCGCCAGGGCAACACCCTGAGCTGGGCAACTGCCGGTGGTAGCGGTTTCCGTGGTTCACGTAAGAGCACCCCGTTCGCTGCGCAGGTAGCTGCTGAGCGCGCTGGTGAAGCTGCGAAGGACTACGGCCTCAAAAACCTGGACGTCGAAGTTAAAGGTCCAGGGCCCGGTCGTGAATCTGCTGTCCGCGCGTTGAACAACTGCGGATACAAAATCACCAATATTACCGACGTGACGCCCATCCCGCACAATGGATGCCGTCCGCCGAAAAAACGTCGCGTGTAATTAACAGATAAACAGGAATACATGGTATGGCTCGTTACATAGGCCCTAGCTGCAAACTCTCCAGACGGGAAGGCACTGACCTGTTTCTCAAGAGCGGCGTCCGTCCTCTGGATTCGAAATGCAAGGCTGAAACAGCACCGGGTATGCACGGTGCGCGTCGTGGTCGTTTGTCAGACTACGGTGTCCAGTTGCGTGAAAAGCAAAAGGTTCGCCGTATGTATGGCGTTCTGGAAAAGCAATTCCGCAATTACTACAAAGAGGCTGCGCGCCTGAAAGGTGCTACTGGTGAAAACCTGCTGCGCCTGCTTGAGTCGCGCCTCGATAACGTGGTTTACCGTATCGGTTTCGGTGCTACTCGCGCTGAAGCTCGTCAGCTGGTATCCCACAAGGCCATCGCGGTTAACGGTCAGACTGTTAACATTGCCTCGTATCAGGTTAAACCTGGCGACGTGGTCTCTGTTCGTGAAAAGTCAAAAAACCAGCTGCGCATTAAATCTGCGATGGCGTTGGCCGCTCAGCGCGGTGACATCGGCTGGATTGACGTAAACGCGGACAAAATGGAAGGCACTTTTAAAGCCAATCCAGATCGCACTGACCTCTCTTCAGAGATCAACGAGCATTTGATTGTTGAGCTTTACTCTAAGTAAGTTGTCAGCCCAGTTAATCTCACTACAGGTGAAACTATGCAGAGTGCAGTGAACGAATTTCTCACACCCCGCGTGATTCAGGTGGACGAGCAGAGCGAAACCCGTGCCAAGGTAACTCTTGAGCCACTCGAGCGCGGTTTTGGTCATACGCTGGGTAACGCCCTGCGCCGCATCCTGCTGTCTTCCATGCCGGGTTGTGCCATCACTGAAGTTGAAATTGATGGCGTTCAGCACGAATACAGCGCGATGGAAGGTGTTCAAGAAGATGTAATTGAAGTTCTTCTGAACCTGAAAGGCGTCGCGGTTGTCATGAACGGTAAAGATCAGGCTGTTCTTAACCTGAGCAAGAAAGGCCCGGGTGTTGTTACTGCCGGCGATATTCAGGTAGATCACGATGTCGAGATCAAGAATCCCGAGCATGTGATTGCCACCTTGAATGAAGTCGGTGAGTTGAACATGCGTCTTACCGTTGCACGCGGTCGCGGCTATGTGCCGGCCGACGCGCGTGACACCGGTGAAGAAGAGACCCGTAGTATCGGTCGTTTGAGTCTGGATGCTACGTTCAGCCCAATCAACCGGGTTGCCTATGTGGTTGAAAGCGCACGTGTTGAGCAGCGTACTGACCTGGACAAACTGGTTCTGGACCTCGAGACAAACGGCACGATTGATCCGGAAGAGGCGATTCGCCGCGCCGCGACAATTCTGCAGCAGCAACTGGCTGTGTTTGTTGACCTGGAGAGCGAAGGTGATTCCGAGCCTGCACGTGAAGAAGACGAAGTAGATCCCATTCTGCTGCGTCCGGTAGATGACCTTGAGCTGACCGTCCGCTCAGCTAACTGCCTGAAAGCAGAAAACATCTACTACATCGGTGATCTGGTGCAGCGCACAGAAGTCGAGCTGCTGAAAACCCCGAACTTGGGTAAGAAGTCGCTGACTGAAATCAAAGACGTTCTGGCTTCCCGTGGTCTGTCACTGGGTCTGCGTCTGGATAACTGGCCGCCCGCCAGCCTGAAGAATGATGACCGGGTTCTTGTATAAGCCCGGTTTTGAAGTATTAGCTTGCTGAGATAGCACAACGTAAAGGAATAAAGCCATGCGTCACCGTCACAGTGGACGTCAGTTGAACCGGAACAGTTCTCACCGCAAAGCGATGTTCCGCAATATGACTGCCTCATTGGTTGAGCACGAACTTATCAAGACCACTCTGCCGAAAGCGAAAGAGCTGCGTCGTCACGCCGAGCCACTGATTACTCTGGCCAAGCAGGACAGCGTTGCCAACCGTCGTTTGGCTTTTGACCGTCTGCGTAGCAAAGAAGCGGTTGGCAAGCTCTTCACCGAGCTTGGTCCGCGCTACCAGGAACGCCCCGGCGGCTACATTCGCATCATGAAATGTGGCTTCCGTGACGGCGACAGCGCGCCGATGGCCTATGTTGAGCTGGTTGATCGTCCGGTCGTTGAAGAAGACGAAGACGATACCGAAGAGTAAGTACTCTGCAGTACCCGAAAAGCCGGCCATGTGCCGGCTTTTTTGTGCCCGCTCAGTGCGCTTGAGCTTATTTGTCACCATTTTGACTGATCTGTGCATGGCGGCGCTGGCAGGCTTTCGGTAACCTCACTCTCCTACCAGAATCAACGAAGCCGGGAGAGCGTGTTATGAAACTGGGTCTGCAATTGGGTTACTGGGGGGCGTTGGCGCCGGGCAACTCACACGTTGAATTGGCTCAGGAAGCCGAGAAGCTTGGCTATGACTCAGTTTGGACCGCAGAGTCCTGGGGTAATGACGCGTTCACACCTTTGGCGTGGATAGGCGCCCATACCTCTAAAATTCGACTAGGTACCTCGGTGGCTCAGTTGTCAGCGCGTACGCCGACCGCTTGTGCCATGTCGGCGCTAGCGCTCGACCACATGTCTGGCGGGCGAATGATTCTGGGTTTGGGCGTTTCCGGGCCTCAAGTCGTGGAAGGTTGGTATGGTCAGCCGTTCAGCAAGCCGGTCGCGCGGACTCGTGAATACGTGAACATCATTCGCCAAGTAATGGCTCGCGAAGCTCCCGTAACAAACGACGGCGAACATTACCCGCTGCCCTACAAGGGCCCGGGAGCCTGGGGCATGGGTAAGCCCCTCAAGCCGATTACTCACCCGCTGCGCAAAGACATGCCAATCTTTCTCGGCGCCGAAGGCCCCAAGAATGTCGCGCAGACCGCAGAAATAGCCGATGGTTGGTTACCGCTTTATTATTCGCCCTATCGGCAGGAGGTCTATGCAGATCAGCTCAAGGGGGCGAAGGACGGGTTTGAAATTTCCGCTATGGCCATGGTTAATATCAATGACGACCTTGAGCAGGCGCTGTATCCAGTAAAAGCGATGTTGGCTTTTTATATAGGCGGCATGGGTTCGAAAAAGCGCAATTTCCACAAAGAATTAATGTCGCGGATGGGCTTCGAGGCCGAGGCTGACAAGATTCAGGAGTTGTTTTTCGAGGGCAAACAGGAAGAGGCCATCAACGTTGTGCCTAATCAGTTTGCCGACGAGATTTCATTGTCCGGATCGAAGGATCGGATCAAGGAGCGACTCGAGGCCTGGAAAGACTCGCCCGTTACGTCGCTGTTGGTGATGGGCGATAACTCGCTGCTCCGAGATATGGCGGAACTCGTATTGTAAGTACTCGCATACCCTGAGTGTCCAGGTTTGGAGGCTCGTAGCGCGGTCGATTCAGGTTGTTGTTGATAAAACGACCAGTGCATGATAGTTATAGAAAAAACTAGAATGCGCGAACGGGGTCACGTTTCCCCGGGACAAAATAATGAATCTTTTGCCGCGGCGGTTAGTCGATACGCTGATTATGGATGAACACGCGCCGCGATCGCGCGATATACACCGCTATGAGCTTTTCGTAGCGGTGAACGTCGCGCTGATAGTGATAGTGTTAAGTACCCAGGTATACGCCATTGGTTTCAGTGGACAGCCGCCAAGTGAGCTGTGGTGGACGCTGGCCTTCACGGTTCCGCTTCAGGCGTCTCTGCTTGGCACGCTGGCTCTGTTCTTTCTCAGCAACCGCTTCCAACTGGCGGTAAACCTGTCTCTGACGGTTATATTTCTCACCGTCGCTGCCGTCGTGGCTTTCCTTGGTGGCCCACTCGGCAGTGTCTCTGTGGCGATGCTGTTTATCCCGCCGGTATTTGCCTTTGTATTGCTGGGTCTCAAACCGGGGTTGATCTGGGCGGTTTTGACCTACGCTACCATTTTTGCCGGAAGCGTCAGCGAGCTGGCGGGCGTCGAGTTCCCCAATATCAATAATACGGCCGATGCGGCGATTGGTGAGTTTATCCACGTCACCGTCGCTTATCTCTCCATGATCGTTATGATCGTATTTTATGAGCGCAGCAATCTGGCTTATCGTAAAAAGCTGCTTGAAGTCGCGCAGCAGGACGACCTAACAGCCTTGCCAAACCGCACCGCCTTTTACGCACGGTTGAAAGCTATGCTGGATTCCGCCAAAACCACACGTACGCCCTTTACCCTGATCTACATAGACCTGGACAATTTCAAACCCATTAACGACGACTACGGGCACGCGATTGGCGACCGGGTGCTGAAGGTTTTTGCCGATCGCCTGCGAAAATCTGTTCGTCAGCAGGATTTTGTCTGTCGTTTGGCTGGCGATGAGTTTGCGATTTTACTCAGCGAAACTATCGATTCACGCATAGCAGGGCTGGTTATGGATCGATTGGGTCGCCAGATGCAGCAGCCTATCAACTTCCGCAACGGGCAAAGTGTATCCATAGCGGCGAGCACGGGCATGGCTTACTACCCGCACGATGCAACGTCCCTCGAAGCTCTGCTGCACGTCGCAGACGAACGGATGTACGACAACAAGCGTGAGACCCGACATCTGAGCACGTCGGGTCACGCTACTGCTCCGATGTCGAACTAGGCGCTCTTCACTGATTTGGCGCTTTTGCGTTTAGTTGGCTTCACCAGAGAGGCGAGGAAGCGGCCCGTGTGAGAGGCTTCGATGGCAGCCACGTCTTCCGGTGTGCCTTCGGCGATGATCTCACCGCCGCCGCTACCGCCTTCCGGCCCAAGATCCACGATCCAGTCAGCTGTTTTGATGACGTCGAGGTTGTGTTCAATGACGACTACCGTATTGCCATGGTCGCGCAAGCGATGGAGTACGTTCAGCAGCTGTTGAATATCGTAGAAATGCAGGCCGGTGGTTGGCTCGTCGAGAATATACAGGGTCTTACCCGTGTCTCGCTTGGACAATTCGCGGGCCAGTTTTACCCGTTGGGCCTCTCCCCCTGAGAGGGTTGTCGCCGCTTGCCCCAGGCGGATATACGACAGGCCAACATCAACCAGCGTGTCCAACTTTTTCTTGATGGCAGGGACATTTTCAAAAAAGCCCGCAGCATCTTCCACGGTCATATCCAATACTTCATGGATATTCTTACCTTTGTAATGTATTTCCAGTGTTTCACGGTTATAGCGTTTGCCATTACAAACGTCGCACGGCACGTATACGTCGGGCAGAAAGTGCATTTCCACTTTGGTTACACCATCGCCCTGGCAGGCTTCGCAGCGTCCACCCTTTACGTTAAAGCTGAAGCGACCGGCTTTATAACCACGCGAGCGCGCTTCCTGAGTGCCGGCAAACAATTCGCGTACTGGCGTAAAAATCCCGGTATAGGTGGCCGGATTTGAGCGGGGCGTGCGACCGATTGGGCTTTGGTCAATGTCGATGCATTTGTCGATTTGATCGAGCCCTTCAATGCTCTCGTAAGCCGAAGGCGTTAGCGTGGTGGCACCATTGAGTTCTGTTGCGGCAATCGGGTAGAGCGTGTGATTGATCAATGTGGATTTGCCGGAGCCTGAAACTCCGGTGATACAGGTCATCAAGCCCAGGGGTATATGCAGCGTTACATCTTTCAGGTTGTTGCCCGTGGCGCCGGCGAGCACTAGCTGACGTTCCGGGTCAGGCGCGTTGCGCTGCGCTGGGATGGCGATGGATTTCTTGCCACTGAGATACTGGCCGGTCAGCGACTGGGGATTGTTCAGGATATCCTTAAGTTTGCCCTGAGCAACTACCTGCCCACCGTGCACACCAGCTCCGGGGCCAATGTCGAGCACAAAGTCTGCCGCGCGAATGGCGTCTTCATCGTGTTCCACAACAATGACGGTGTTGCCCAGATCACGCAGATGAATCAAGGTGTTGAGCAGCCGCTCATTGTCGCGCTGATGCAGTCCGATGGACGGCTCATCGAGGATATACATAACGCCAACCAGGCCGGCGCCGATCTGGCTTGCCAGCCGGATACGCTGCGCCTCACCGCCCGATAATGTGTCTGCGCTGCGATCGAGTGTCAGGTAGTTCAGTCCAACATCGACCAGAAAGGTCAGTCGCTCGCGTAACTCTTTAAGAATTTTTTCTGCGATCTTGCCGCGCCGTCCGCTCAGGCTCAACGAATCAAAATACTGGCGCGCATCGGCGACGGGCATGGCCGCAATCGACGGCAGTGTGTGGTCGTCGAGAAAGACATTGCGCGCTTCGCTTCGCAAGCGCGTGCCGCCGCAGTCCGGACAGGGCTGTGTGCTGAGAAACTTGGCTAGCTCTTCTCGTACCGACATGGATTCGGTTTCGCGGTAGCGTCGCTCCATATTGGGTATGACGCCCTCGAAGCGGTGCTTGCGCTTGAAACTGTCGCCGCGGTCGTTGATGTAGGTGAACTGAATTTCCTCATCGCCGCTGCCGTGTAGAATCTTTTTCTGGTGGGCTTTTGACAGTTCTTCAAAGGGCGTGTCTACATCGAAACCGTAGTGTTCGGCCAGCGAAGTGAGCAGGTGAAAGTAGTACACGCTGCGACGATCCCAGCCGCGAATGGCACCGGTGGAAAGACTTGCTTCGGGGTGTTGCACTACTCGGCTTTCATCAAAAAACTGGCGCAGGCCGAGTCCGTCGCAGCTGCTGCAGGCGCCCATCGGGCTGTTAAAGGAAAACAGTCTGGGCTCAAGTTCAGACAGCGAATAGCCACATTCTGTGCAGGCAAACAGCGACGAAAACACAATGTCGGCCGCACTCGACTTAGCATCCATCTGACTGACCACGGCGATGCCTCCGGTCAGGTTCAGTGCTGTTTCGAAAGACTCCGCCAGCCGCAGTTTAAGGTCGTCGCGAACCTTAAAGCGGTCAACCACCACCTCGATGGTGTGCTTTTTCTTTTTGTCGAGCTTGGGCACATCGTCCAGGTCGCAGACGATGCCGTTTACCCGCACCCGGACAAAACCGTCGCGACGCAGCTGCTCGAAGATATGCAGATGCTCGCCCTTACGGTTGCTGATCATGGGGGCTAACAGCATCAACTTACTGCCTTCTGGCATGGCCAGCACGGTATCCACCATCTGACTGATGGTCTGAGCCTCAAGGGCCTGGCCGTGGGTGGGGCAGCGCGGTTCACCAACACGCGCAAACAGCAGGCGCAGATAATCGTAGATTTCGGTGATGGTGCCCACTGTGGAGCGGGGGTTGTGGGACGTAGACTTTTGCTCGATGGAGATCGCCGGCGACAGACCCTCTATATGGTCGACATCAGGTTTGTCCATCATGGATAGGAATTGACGGGCGTAGGTGGAGAGCGATTCCACGTAGCGACGCTGCCCCTCGGCGTAAAGGGTGTCAAAGGCTAGGGACGATTTGCCGGAACCTGACAGGCCGGTAATGACCACCAGCTTGTCCCGGGGAATTTCCAAGTCGATATTCTTGAGGTTGTGGGTGCGGGCACCCCGTACCAGTATATGATCCATGCGCTCTCTCTGATTGTTCCGGGGTGAAATGCGGATTCCCCGGGCTGAACCGAACAAGTATAAAGTTTCAGCAGGGCCGGGTGCAAAGTGGTCGCTTTCACGCGAGGGGGTGCAGCTGCTAAAATACCCGGCTTTGCCATGCCACGCTGCGTGCTTCGGATAGTACCGGAGGCGGGCGCCGCTTTAGATCAATCACGACAGGGTTCCCATTGACTCACCCGGATAGAATGACCGGCGTCGAGAAACGCGCTGTTTTCTCGTTGTCCCTGCTCTACATTTTTCGCATGCTCGGCCTGTTCTTGGTGCTGCCGGTGCTGGCGGTGTATGCGCCACAGTATGAAGGCAGCACGGGGGCGCTAGTTGGGCTGGCAGTAGGCATCTACGGGCTCAGTCAGGCCTGCCTGCAGATTCCTCTGGGGCTCCTGTCAGATCGTATTGGGCGCAAACCGGTAATCTTTGCAGGGCTGCTGCTGTTTGTCGCAGGTAGCCTTATGGCCGCGTCGGCCGACACTATCTGGGGCTTGATTGCAGGGCGCTTTCTACAGGGCGCCGGTGCCATCGCCAGTACCCTCACTGCACTTCTGGCGGACCTTACCCGCGAGCAGCACCGCAGTAAGGCGATGGCGGGTATCGGTGCCAGTATTGGGCTTTCGTTTGCTGTCGCCCTGGTGTTGGGGCCCATTATCAGCAGCCATACCGGCCTTGCGGGATTGTTTTGGCTTACCGCCGCGCTGGCAGTGATCGGCATGGTGCTGTTGTGGAGCACGGTGCCCACCGCCAGTCGCCTTACCACCAATGCGGAAGTGCGCTCGGTACCGGAAATGATACGTCGCTGTCTCGGTGATGCCGATCTGATGCGGCTCAATGTTGGGGTTTTTGCCCTGCACCTGATGATTACCGCGCAGTTTGTGGCGGTGCCCACCTATCTTGAAACCATGGGGCTGGACATATCCCGGCACTGGCAGATCTACCTGCCCATGCTGTTTCTGGCGTTTCTGATCATGGTGCCGGCGATGGTGATGGCTGAGCGTCGGGGGCGAGTGAAAGCCATGATTTTGGTGGCGGTCTCCCTGTTAGGCCTTTCGGCGCTGGGCATGGCCCTGTCTGCCGGTAGTCTGGTCCTGTTCTTGTTAGCGCTGTTAGTGTTTTTTGTCGTGTTTAACCTGCTTGAAGCTAACCTGCCTTCACTGCTTAGTCGCACCGTCTATCCGGGTGGGCGTGGTACGGCGATGGGTATTTTCTCAAGTTTTCAGTTTTTTGGTGCCTTCGTTGGCGGCAGCGTCGGCGGGATATTGATGGCGCGCTGGGGGCTGTCAGGCGTTTTTCTGTTCTGTGCGGCGGTGGGCCTGGTCTGGCTGTTAGTTGCGCTGAAGCAGCGGGTTCCTGCGCCCGCACCGAATCTGGCGGTGGAGATCGGTCGCGACGAACAGCGGCGTAAGTCTGTGTTGGAGCGCCTGCGTGAATGGCCTGACGTGCTGGATATCACGGTGATTGCCGGCGAACCGGTGATCTATATCAAGGTGGCGAGCGATTTTGATCGGCGTCGGCTGGACGAGCTGATCTCGGCGTAGTGGCCGACAGAGCCTTGCCCTCCACTAGTGAGGCCGGGCGAATTTGTTTATAGTGCTCGTTTGATCTGAGCTCAATAAAAGGGAGTGCTGCATGGCGCGAGGAATCAACAAAGTTATCCTGATCGGCAATTTGGGCCAGGATCCGGAAACCCGCTATATGCCCTCTGGCGGTGCGGTCACCAATGTCACCCTCGCCACCAGCGAAACCTGGAAGGACAAGAGCACGGGGCAGCCGCAGGAGCGCACTGAGTGGCACCGTGTGGTGTTTTTCAACCGTCTGGCCGAAATCGCCGGTGAGTACCTGAAGAAAGGCTCCAAGGTTTACGTGGAAGGCTCGCTGCGCACCCGTAAATGGCAGGGGCAGGACGGTCAGGATCGCTATACGACGGAAATCGTCGCCAACGAAATGCAAATGCTTGATTCGCGAGGCGGCATGGGTGGCGGTATGGATGAGGGGAGCTACAATCAGGCGCCGCCTCAGCAGCGTCGTCAGCCGCAGCAGTCGGCCCCACAGCAGAACCAGCCACCGCAACAGAATCAACCTCCCCAGCAGCCTGCGGGTGGATTTGACGATTTTGATGACGATATTCCGTTCTAGACTGCGTTTTATGTAAAACGTAACGTTTTACGCTTAAGTCCATACCAAAGCCCAGCTATTGCTGGGCTTTTTCGTTTTGGCCTAGGGCTTAAGCAGACAGGCGCTTGCGCTGCACCAGTTTCTTCAGCAAAACCCGACACTTTTGCGCCTGTGAAGCCATGCCCGGCGTCTCCTCAAGGGTGTCCGCCATAAGCTGGTAAGCCGGTATCAGCTCTTTGTAATCGGGAAAGGTTTTGTGCAGGCCATTCAACAGTGTCAGGGCCTCATTTGGTTGCCCGGCGCTGCGACAGGCTCTGGCAAGAGCAAAGCGTAGTTCGGCGCAGTCTGGCTGGTAGTCCGGTAAAGCTTTGCGTATGCGCAGGTAAGCTGCACTTAGCTTGTAGTCGAGATTTTTTCTAAGTAAGAACTTCAGGTAGCGGCAGGCAAATTCGCGCAGGCGGTCACTGGTTTTCGGTCGCAATGGACTGTGGGTTGCCAGTAAAAACTCCAGGTAACGACTGTGTAAGGTATTGTTGCCCGGTAGCTTCTTGAGAGCCTGTCGCAGGTGCTTGTCTGCCTGGTCATAGCGTCCGGCTTGTACCAGTACTCGAGCTTTCGCTAGTGCCCAGCTTTCCAGTTCCCGAGATGGCGGCGGTGTCGCACTCGCCTCGCTTTCGTAACCCAGCTCAGCCTGATACTGAAACAGCATATAGCCCATGATGTGGAAGCTGACGATGGTGTAATAGTTTGATACGCCGCTGTTCAGCAGCAGAGCCAGCTCGCCGAATAGTTGCGAGATTACCTGTACCGAGCCGGACATCACCACCAATACCCCGAGTAGCAGGCCGTACGGCAGGCCGATGGTGCCCATCAGTTGCAAGGCTTGAAGTGGATTGACCGCGCGACCGAGCCGGTCGGTCATGGCAAAAATGATGATGCTGGCGGGTAGCGCTGCAATGGCAATGATGCCGACGATCCCTGCGATCACTGGGCCCGCGATGCTGTACACCAGGCTGATCGACGCAGCCACCGCAATAAAAATGAGCAGCAGTCGCAGTAGTAGAGAAAATCCGCCGGTGAACGCCGGCGCGATATCGGGGGCTTCCATCTGGCCTTCGGCGGTATGCTGGAGGCAATTGAAGCTGTACTTCATCAGTACCGCAAACGCCGCGAGGTACCAAACGATGGAAAAGGGAAGGTAGGCGGCGATTGACGTGAGTAGAGATAGGCCAAGAATCAGGGTCAGAGCTTGGGGTGCCGCTGCATAGCGAAAGGCTTGTTCAAAGCGGCGCCAAAACGGCTCTGCCTGATTGTTGGTCGCAATCGGGGCAAGGTTGCCAGCGCAGACAAAGCAATTTACCTGTTGATATCCCGGGCTTTCATCGCTGCACTGGTCGCAGGTGTCTATTGCGCAGCTGGCACAGGAAAATGTGGCTGCTTGCAGGGGGTGATATTGGCAGGTCCTCATCGCAGGCTTCCCCCGCTGATCGCGCGCTCTGCAAAGTCGTTGTAGGTTTTGTGCTTGGCGGCATTGCCCAGTCCTTCGAAACACAGTGAGAGTCTTCGTGCGAGAACGCCAAGTGCACTGTGGTTTGCTTTGTCGCGTTGAAGGGCGTTAAAAATGTCTTCGGCCGTTGTCAGGTAGTCGGGACTGGTCAGGTTCAGGGCAAGTCGGACTTGGCTGTCGGTGTCGAGGGTATGGCGAATCTCGGGGTTTTCCCGCCAGACGCTATGCAGCAGAGCAAGTTCGCGCTCATTGCCCGGTTTGTGTCGCAGCAATGTGTGCAGGCTGTTAAGAAAGGCCTTGCCGGGCCGCAGTTTTGTCAGGTTGTAGCGCAATGTTTCCCGTTCCAGAGAGTTGCCATGCTCGGTGATCAAGGCGTTAAGCGTCTTTAACGCTAGGCCAAAGCGGTATTTTTCGATGAGCGAATAAACCTCGGCCAGCTGTTCTTGAGCGGGATCTATCGACTGATCTTGCTCGAGGTAGGTGAAATCGAAAATGTTTCGATTGAGCAGCAGAGCGCCCAGAATGAGTAGACTGCCCGCGATAAAACCGCCGACGTGCGCCATGTAAGCGACATTGGAGTGGGGGTTGGTGTAGTAGTCCAGTATCTCCTTGCCAATATAAAAGCCGAGGATCAACAGTGCCGGCGCGCGAATAAAACCCACGAACATGAAGAACCAATAGAAAAATTCGATTCTTTTAAGGCGAAAAGCAGCCACATACATGGCCATTACCCCGGAGATCGCGCCAGAGGCCCCCACCAGTGGCGTCGATCCGGAAGTATTGCTGATATAGAACAGCAGGCCGCCAGCCAGTCCGGAAATCAGATAAAAGGCCAAAAAGCGCAACGGGCCTATTGCCGCTTCAACGGTGAAGCCGCAGATCACCAGGAAAAACATATTGCCCAGCAAGTGCATAAAGCCGCCGTGCAAAAACTGATGGCTGAACAGGGTGGTGATCGACAGCTCGCTCGGCGTCAGCCCAAAACGCAGAACGCTCGTGCTGAATATCAGTGCGTGAATCTGGCTGCGCTCATTTACCCATTTGTCGAGTTGTGCTGGCGTTAAGAATGCATCGCGCCGCTGCTGTAGGAAGGTGTAAAAGCCAGCGTCGCGCAACAGCGCGACCCACACTTCGCCCTGGTTGTCACCTGCCAGCGCGTTGCGGTGCGTGAGTAGCGCGCTGTGTTCACCGCGGCTTTCAAGGTAGTGCTCAAACTGCGGCCACTCCACCTCAAAAAAACCACTGTTTGCATACCGGTGCAGGGCCTCGTAATACTTGTCGTTGTCGGCACTCTGGTAAAAAAAGAACAGTAGGCAATTGGCTGAAACAATAAATAACAGCATCACAGGTGCGCGCTGCCAATCAAAACGCTTTTCGGTAGGAATAATCAGCATAGGAATCCTTTCGCTACG
>NZ_JBVBUV010000058.1:0-24865 GCF_057445395.1 Litorivivens sp. | reverse complement strand
TCCCTAGAATGGACCCATCAAATGAATTGCTCCAACGAGAGCAACAAACTACAGGGGTTCCATCATGTCTATTTTGTCTATCAATACCTTTTACTCACGTTTTCGTGCCCGTGCCATTGCCGCCGAGCAACTGATTGCCGCATTCCAGGCGAGCCCTGCAGGCAAGACCCCTGTTGACGCCTACCACCAGCTGGCGGGCAACCAAAACAAGGAAAACATGGATGTGCTCGCCGAGCTAGTACGCATGGAAGCAGGCTTCTGCGCCTAAGGGAAAACACCTATGTGAGCAGGCGTATCAACGGATTCCGAGACCTGCCCCACCACCATAAACTACACACATCTAACAATCTGTGTCGTTGCCAACCAGACACGACACTGAAAAACGAGGGAAGGGTTTAACATGCTTATCATCAACAACCGCAAACCGGCCAAACAGCCGACCATCATCGAAGCCAAAGCAGACATGAAAGCGGCCTTCGCACCACCGCGGGACTATGTAACCGGTGCTCTCAAAAAGCTGCGTCACTCGACCAGCATTGATTGGTGGTTGAATGTCGATTACGTTGAATCTGAAAGTGCCCTGTCCTGAGCAACGCCAGGCACCTGAGAAGGACATTGTTTTGAGTAAAATCGGGCCCTCAGCGCAGTCATCGAATAGCGCAGACTGCCTGAACCTCCCCCGAGGCCTCAGGTATAATCCAGATATGCGTCGATACGACGCCAGATCTGTTGCCGAAGTGCTTTCGTCTCATTCACTAAATGGTGCCGCGCACCACCAAGATGGGCAAACACCGCATTCGGAAAGTGATCGCGAATCACCGGCAAGTTGAAGCGCCAGTCCACCGTATCGTCGGCATCACCCTGCACAACCAATACCGTTTTGTCCGAGTCGGGCAACTGACGAAACATCGGCTCCCAGACTTTCAGTGCGTTGACCCAGCTCATCGGCAGCACCGGACACTGCAGTGCATCACTACCCCTAAGCCATGCCAGAAACTCCTCATCACCGGAGTTAGCGGCCCAACGCCTGGGCAAACTAGATACCACCCGACCAATCATATTGTGCAGCGGTTTGCCCCAGCGCCAACCCTTTGGCCGCACCAGCGGCGCCAGTAGCACCTCTTTCTCAAACGCATTGCCACCCTTGAGCAGGTAAGTCATCAAAATGGCACCGCCGGTGCTCTGGGCCAAGGCAATTTTCGGTTTCGGCAGATTAAAGGGCGCCGCAGCATGAAATGCGTCGTTCATTATCTGCAGGTACTGGTCGAAACTGTCGATTTCGGCGCGCTTGCCTGAGGATAGGCCGTGACCGGGAAGGTCGTAAATAAAGACAGCGTATTGGCGTTTCAGACAGTATTCGATGGCGTGTTTGAACAGGCCGGCATGATCGTAAAAGCCGTGATACAAAAACGCTGTTTTGGTAGGGGATTCAGGGATAAACACATGTGCGGCGATATCAAAACCGGCCGAGGAGAACACGCCGAAATGATGCTGCAAACCGTCAATGCGGTTTTCAAAATCTATACCGTAATAAGCAAAATAAGCCTGCGCCAGCGGCGAGATATCCGCCGCCGCAGACAGTGGGGGCAGGCTTAGCGATTCGCGGTTGTCTGC
This sequence comes from Litorivivens sp., assembly GCF_057445395.1. NCBI lineage: Bacteria > Pseudomonadati > Pseudomonadota > Gammaproteobacteria > Litorivivens > Litorivivens sp. The sequence goes on along the minus strand of NZ_JBVBUV010000058.1, from coordinate 23,251 downwards.
GGCCAGCCGTACCCATTCACTCATCAGTTTACCTTCGCATCCAGCTTGCCCGCCGCATAGGCTTCGAACATACCTTCCAGTGAAACCGGCTTGATCTTGTCCGCATTGCCGGCAGTGCCGAAGGCCTCATAGCGCGCTATGCAGATATCCTTCATTGCCGTGATCGTTTCTTTCAGATATTTGCGCGGGTCAAACTCCGAGCGATTATTCGCCAGGAAACGGCGAACAGTACCGGTAGACGCCAGTCGCAGGTCGGTGTCGATATTGACCTTGCGCACGCCGTGCTTGATGCCTTCTACGATCTCTTCTACTGGTACGCCGTAGGTTTCTGGAATCTCGCCACCAAATTCATTGATGATGGCCAACCAGTCTTGAGGAACACTTGAGGAACCGTGCATAACCAGATGAGTATCGGGAATACGCTGGTGAATCGCTTTGATACGCTCGATAGCCAGAATATCGCCTGACGGCGGACGGCTGAATTTGTAAGCGCCGTGACTGGTGCCGATGGCTATCGCCAGGGCATCAACATTGGTTTTGGCCACAAAGTCGGCCGCTTCTTCGGGGTCCGTCAGCATCTGGTCATGGCTAAGTGTGCCTTCGGCGCCAACGCCATCTTCTTCACCAGCCTGTCCGGTTTCCAATGAACCCAGGCAGCCCAGTTCGCCTTCAACAGAAACACCACAGGCGTGCGCCATCTCCACAACCCGGCGAGTGACGTCCACGTTATAGTCGTAATCAGCCGGGGTTTTACCATCTTCACGCAGGGAGCCGTCCATCATCACCGAGCTAAAGCCCAACTGGATAGATCGCTGACACACATCCGGGCTGGTACCGTGATCCTGGTGCATAACCACCGGTATTTCCGGAAACTCTTCCACTGCCGCCAGAATCAGGTGGCGCAGAAACGGCGCACCCGCGTACTTACGGGCACCGGCCGAAGCCTGCATGATCACCGGGCTATTGGTTTCACGCGCCGCTTCCATAATGGCGCGAGTCTGCTCGAGGTTGTTCACGTTAAAGGCCGGAACGCCGTAGCCGTGTTCGGCGGCGTGATCCAGCAGTTGTCGCATGCTGATAAGTGCCATTTGCTACCCCTGTATTTTCAACAATATCTATTATCTGTGGGAGCCGGCAGGGCCCGCTCCCACAATGAAGTTCCTAACCCTTTGCCCGCTCTTCCAGTACCGCCACCGCAGGCAGCACCTTGCCTTCAACATATTCCAGAAATGCGCCGCCGCCGGTTGAGATATAAGACACCTTGTCGGCAATGCCAAACTTGTCGATAGCGGCCAGCGTGTCACCGCCGCCAGCAATTGAGAAAGCATCAGATTCCGCAATGGCCTGAGCGATGGCTTCAGTGCCGTCGGCAAACTGGTCGAACTCAAAAACGCCGACCGGGCCATTCCAGATAATCGTGCCCGCCTGCTTGAGAATTTCTGCCAGACAGGCCGCAGAAACCGGGCCAATATCAAAAATCATATCATCGTCGCCCACATTGTAGGCTGGACGCAGCGTGGCCGGCTCCTTCTCGTCAAATTTCTTGCCGGTGATTACGTCCGTGGGAATCGGGATATCACACTTTTCCATCAGCTTTTTCGCCGCCGGCACCAGATCCTCTTCATAGAGCGATTTGCCAACATTGTTACCCGCCGCCGCTAGGAAGGTATTGGCAATACCACCGCCAACCACCAGCTGATCCACCTTATCAGATAGCGCATCAAGCACTTCAAGTTTGGTCGACACCTTGGAGCCACCAACAATCGCCACCATTGGCCGGGCCGGTTCTTTCAGCGCTTTTTCCAGATTTTCCAGCTCGTTTACCAACAGCGGGCCGGCACAGGCCACGGGAGCAAAACGGGCGACACCGTGAGTAGAAGCCTGGGCGCGGTGAGCTGTACCGAAGGCATCCATCACAAATACATCACACAAGGACGCGTAGGTCTCAGCGAGATCTTCCTCGTCCTTTTTCTCACCCTTGTTAAATCGGACATTCTCCAGCAGCACCAGCTGGCCCTGATCAATCGTGACGCCGTCCTGCCAATTTTGAACAACTGCAACTTCGCGCTCCAGCAGCTCACCCAAACGTTTGGCCACGGGCTTCAGCGAGAAAGACTCGTCATATTCACCTTCTGTTGGGCGCCCCAAATGGGACATAACCAGCACTTTCGCACCTTGCTCCAGCGCCAGCTTTAGCGTCGGCAGCGCCGCACGGATGCGAGCGTCTGACGTAACCACGCCATCTTTCACCGGCACATTGAGGTCTTCGCGGATCAAAACGCGCTTTCCGTTGAGATCCAGGTCGCTCATTTTCAGTACTGAAAGGGCCATTCCTTGTAACTTCCTCAAATAAAAAAATCTTTAAAAACGACTCCCCTCTCCTGAGGGAGTGGGGCCGGGGGTGAGGGACAATACAGCTGACAGCCTTTAAGGAGCACGCTTCTGAAGCCACCCCAAAAGCCCCTCATCCTATCCTTCTAACATTCCAGGTGCGCTATCGGACATCCTATGCTCCAAAAGGATTCCACAGCCTCCACGCAACTATTTCACATTCACCGATTTCAACATCATCCGGCCTGCCAGTGGCTGACCACGTCCAACATCCGGTTAGCATACCCCCACTCATTGTCGAACCACACCAGCATATTGACCAACTGGCCGCTGACGCGGGTCTGCCCGGCGTCAACCACCCCGGAGCGCGGATCATGATTGAAATCGCAGCTGGCAAGCGGCTCATTGCTGACGCCCAGCAAGCCCTGCAAGCGCGATTCCGACGCCGCCAACAACGCACGGTTCACCGCATCGGCTGTCACCGGTTTGCGACAGTGTACGGTCATTTCCATGGCAGAGACATTATGCGTTGGGATGCGCAGGGCGCGCGACGCAAACTTTCCGTCCAGCGCTGGCAGTATGCGACCAATGCCTGCCGCCAGACCGGTATCCACCGGAATCATGGACAGACCCGCTGCGCGGGTTTTACGCAGGTCGGTATGATGATATGCATCGAGCACCGGCTGATCATTCATCGCCGAGTGTATCGTAGTGATGGTACCTGACTCGATGCCAAAGCTGCGCTCCAAAACATCGATAACAGGCACGATGCAGTTAGTGGTGCAGGACGCCGCCGACACAATATGGGTTTCGGGTGTCAGCAGCTCTTCGTTAATACCAAATACTATCGCCGGGATATCCGACTGACCGGGCTGGGACAGCAGGGTATAGCTTGCACCCTGTTCTAGGTGCGCGGCCATATCTGCGTGACTGTCGTAGCTACCGGAGCACTCCAGCACGACATCCACACCGGCCCAGTGCACCTGCTCCAGCGAGTGATGGTGCGTTACCGCAATGCGATCACCCTGCACCACCAGCGACTGGTCCGCTGCCGCCACCTTGCCCGGGAAGCGACCGTGGGTGCTGTCGTATTTGGTCAGGTGGACAATCGTCGCCAGATCCGCCGGCTCGTTAATCGCCACGATCTGCATCTGGCTGCGATAGTCAGATTCATAGAGGGCGCGCAGTACGCAGCGCCCAATGCGACCATAACCGTTGATCGCCAGCCTGATCATTCTGGCAGGCAGTCCTCGACCGCAGCCACCACGGCGTCGGCAGTGATATCGAAGTATTCAAACAACTGACCGGCAGGCGCCGATTCACCAAAGGTACTCATACCGACAATGCGACCATCGAGGCCCACATACTTGTACCAGTAATCCACGTGCGCCGCTTCCACCGCAACGCGGGCCAGCACATGACTGGGCAGTACCGACTCGCGATAAGCCGCATCCTGCTGCTCAAACACATCGGTCGAGGGCATCGACACCACGCGGATGTTCTTGCCGCTCAGCTTGGCTTTGGCGTCCATGGCAATCTGCACTTCGGAACCGGTCGCGATAATGATGGCATCGGGCTCTCCGTCACAGTCACTCAACACATAACCGCCCTTGGCGATATTGGCCACCTGCTCGGCACTGCGCTCCTGCGGCGCCAGCCCCTGACGGGTCAAGGCCATTGAAGTAGGACCATCATTGCGGCTCAGCGCCGCACGCCAGGCCGCCATGGTTTCGGTCACATCACAGGGGCGCCACACGCTCATGTTCGGAATGATGCGCAGAGAAGGTACGTGCTCCACCGGCTGGTGAGTCGGGCCGTCTTCACCCAGACCAATCGAGTCATGGGTCAATACAAAGATGCTGCGCTGCTTCATGATAGCCGCCATGCGCAGGGCATTGCGGGCGTAATCAGAGAACACCAGAAAGGTGCCTCCATAGGGAATAAAGCCGCCGTGTAGGGCAACGCCATTCATGATGGCGGCCATGCCAAACTCGCGCACACCATAAGAGATGTAGTTGGCACCGGGTTCTTTTGGTGACATCAGGGTACAACCTTGCCACCAGGTGTTGTTAGAGCCGGTCAGGTCAGCCGAGCCGCCCAGCAGCTCGGGCATAAAGGGACCGAAACCATTCAGGGCCTTTTCTGACGCTTTGCGGGTGGCGACCTTTTCCATCGCCGCCTGAGCTTCTTCTACCAACGCCTGGGCGCGGGCATCAAAATCTTCAACCAGTTCGCCAGCCATGCGACGCTCGAATTCAGCCGCCAGCTCCGGGTAGGCCGCGCGGTAGGCGTCCATCACCTTGTTCCACTCGGCCTCGGCGGTTTCACCTTGGGATTTGGCATCCCACTCGCTGTAAATATCGGCGGGGATTTCGAAGGGGCCGTGGTTCCAGCCCAGATGCTCGCGTGCGGCCGCAATTTCGTCACCACCCAGCGGTGCGCCGTGCACATCGTGACCGCCCTGCTTGTTGGGGGCACCAAACCCGATCACGGTGCGGGCACAGATCAAGCTCGGCTTGTCGGTCACGCTTCGGGCTTCTTCAATCGCCTTCTTAACCGCTTCGGCATCGTGCCCGTCCACGCCGCGCACCACATGCCAGCCGTAGGCTTCAAACCGGCCCGGGGTATCGTCGGTAAACCAGCCTTCCACATCACCGTCGATAGAAATGCCGTTGTCATCATAAATGGCAACCAGCTTGCCCAGCCCCAGGGTGCCCGCCAGTGAACAGGCCTCGTGGGAGATACCTTCCATCAGACAGCCATCGCCGAGGAAGGCGTAAGTGTAGTGATCAACAATCTGGTGACCGTCGCGGTTGAACTGAGCACCCAGCACTTTCTCTGCCAGTGCAAAACCCACCGCGTTAGTGATGCCCTGACCCAGCGGGCCGGTGGTAGTTTCAACGCCCGGCGCATAACCGTATTCCGGGTGGCCCGGTGTTTTCGCATGAAGCTGGCGGAAGTTTTTCAAATCGTCGATAGACAGTTCATAGCCGCTAAGGTGCAGCAGCGAATACAGCAGCATGGAACCGTGACCGTTAGACAGCACAAAACGGTCGCGATCCGCCCAGTTCGGGTTGGCCGGGTTGTGCTTGAGAAAGTCACGCCAAAGCACTTCAGCAATATCTGCCATGCCCATCGGTGCGCCGGGGTGGCCGGAATTGGCCTGTTGAACAGCGTCCATACTGAGAACGCGTATGGCATTGGCGAGATCGCGACGAGAGGGCATTGAGGGCTCCTGTGATAGAGAAGTGCGGTTGCCGGAAAAAAAGAGGCGCTATTTTCCCCTACTCGGGCCAATACAGCAAATCGAGCTGAGGCCAGAGCCCCAGCGGGCTGGAGCATCGACCAAAATCCATAAAAAAATCCTTATATAAAAATATTTTTATATTGCTGGAGATGCTGGTAAACTCCCCGTCATGACTGAATCCGCCCTGCAGATTAGCAGCGGGCACGAAACCCGCGATGCCCTGGTAGCCCTACTGAAGGCCGCTGCCGACCAGCTTCGCCTGTCGGTTTTGCGCATCCTGCGGCGGGACACCTTCAGCGTGCAGGAACTGAGCCAGATACTGGATGTCAGTCAGCCGGGCATGAGCCACCACCTAAAGCTTCTGGCTACCGCCGGCCTGGTCAGCACCCGTCGCGAAGGCAGCACTATTTTTTACCGGCGCGCGCACAAACCGCGCCACCCGGAATTTGCCGAGCTACAAACGGCCATTCTGAGTAGCGCCGATCTGGTGGTTCTCGACGCGTCAGCCGAGCGACAACTGGCACTGATTAACGACGCCCGAGCGGAAAGCTCGAAGGCCTTTTTTGAAGAATATGCCGGCGAGTTTCGCCGCCAGCAGGAACAGATCGTCGCATACGGTCTCTATGGGCCCGCCAGTGCCGAGCTGCTTAGCAGCACCCAGAGTACCGGTGCGCTGGCCGTGGAAGTTGGCCCGGGCGAAGGCGGCTTTTTACCTGAACTGGCGCGGCGCTATCAGCGGGTCATCGCACTCGACAATGCCAGCGCGATGCTAGACAAATCGCGCCAGAGTGCCGCTGAACAGCAGCTCGAGAATATCGAGTTTGTGCTGGCCGACACCGCCAGCGCCAATATAAGCCCAGGCAGTGTGGATTGCGTAGCAATCAATATGGTTTTGCACCACGTGCCGTCGCCGGCAGATATTGTGGCCGACACGGCACGCTGGCTAAAACCGGGCGGCGTGCTGAGCATCACGGATTTATGTCCGCACAATCAGAGCTGGGCCAAAGAAGCCTGCGGTGATTTGTGGCTGGGATTAGATCCCGACGAATTGACAGACTGGGCCACCGAGGCCGGTCTGGAGGAAGGGCCTGCAGTTTTTCTGGCCCAGAAAAATGGCTTCAGGGTGCAACTCAGGCAATTCCTGAAACCCTGATTTTAAATTTTGCACATAAAAGTAGCGTCAACTAGAGGAAAAGCTATGTCCGAATACGCACTGTTTACCTCAGAGTCCGTCTCTGAAGGTCACCCCGACAAAATGGCAGACCAAATCTCCGATGCGGTACTGGATGCCATCATCGCTCGCGACAAGCATGCGCGTGTTGCCGTGGAAACGCTGGTAAAAACCGGCATGGCTGTGGTTGCCGGTGAAGTAACCACCTCTTGCTACGTGGATCTCGAAGACATTATCCGCGAAGTTATTAACGGCATTGGCTACAACAGTTCAGATGTTGGTTTCGACGGCGCCAGCTGTGCGGTACTCAACGCGATTGGCAAACAGTCTGTAGATATCAACCAAGGTGTCGATCGCGCCAAACCCGAAGACCAAGGCGCTGGCGACCAGGGCCTGATGTTCGGTTACGCCACCAACGAAACCGACGTACTGATGCCTGCTCCGCTGTTTTACTCCCACCGTCTGGTAGAGCGTCAGGCCTACCTGCGCAAGCACGGTGTACTGCCCTGGCTGCGCCCAGACGCCAAGAGTCAGGTAACCCTGCGCTATGAAAACGGCAAACCCGCGGCCATTGACGCGATCGTTCTGTCCACTCAGCACAACCCGGAAATCTCACAGAGCGATCTGCGCGAGGCTGTGATCGAAGAGATCGTCAAACACGTGCTGCCAGCTGAACTGCTGCATGCCGACACCAAATTCCACATCAACCCGACCGGCAACTTCGTCATTGGCGGCCCCGTGGGTGACTGCGGCGTCACCGGCCGCAAAATCATCGTCGACACTTACGGCGGAATGGCTCGCCACGGTGGCGGCGCATTCTCAGGCAAGGATCCGTCCAAGGTAGACCGCAGCGCCGCTTACGCAGGCCGTTATGTTGCGAAAAACATTGTTGCGGCTGGTCTTGCTGATCGTTGCGAAATCCAGGTGTCCTACGCTATTGGCGTTGCCGAGCCCACATCAGTCTCGATCAACACTTTCGGCACTGGCAAGGTAAGCGAAGATAAGCTGGCCGCCGCTGTGCGTGAGGTCTTCGACCTGCGCCCATACGGCATAACCAAAATGCTGGACCTGCTGCACCCGATGTATCAGCCCACCGCCGCTTACGGCCACTTTGGTCGCGAGCCTTACGAGCACACCTACACCTTTAAGGAAGGCGGTGAAGAGCGCTCCGAAACAGCAACAGCATTCAGCTGGGAAAAAACTGACAAAGCGGATGCACTGAAAGCCGCTCTTTAACAATCACAGGTAGGAGCCTGCGGCGCAGGCGAATCCCACATTTTTTGCCTGCCGAGCAGCCTCTAGCGAGAGGCGCCGCAGGCCAGTAAGAGGAAACAGACATGACTGCTACAGCAGCACAAAGCAACTTCACCGACTACAAAGTCGCCGACATTTCACTGGCCCAGTGGGGTCGCCGCGAAATCGAAATCGCGGAAACCGAAATGCCCGCCCTGATGGCCCTGCGCACCAAGTACAAGGCTGACCAGCCTTTGAAAGGCGCCAAAATCATGGGCTGTATTCACATGACCATCCAGACTGCGGTTCTGATCGAAACCCTGATCGAACTCGGCGCGGAAGTACGTTGGTCTTCATGCAACATTTTCTCTACTCAGGATCACGCTGCTGCAGCCATAGCCGCCGCCGGCATCCCCGTTTTTGCCTGGAAAGGTGAAACCGAAGAGGAATTCTGGTGGTGTATCGAGCAAACCATTCTGAGCGAAGGCAAAGAGTGGGACGCCAATATGATTCTTGACGACGGTGGCGATCTGACCCTGTTGCTGCATGACAAGTATCCCCACATGCTGGACAAGATTCACGGCATTTCAGAAGAAACCACCACAGGTGTTCACCGCCTGCTGGAAATGCTGGAAAACGGCACACTGAAAGTACCGGCGATCAACGTAAACGACGCGGTAACCAAGTCGAAAAACGACAACAAGTACGGCTGTCGCCACAGCCTGAACGACGCCATTAAGCGCGGCACAGATCACCTGTTATCAGGTAAGAAAGCACTGGTTATTGGCTACGGCGACGTGGGCAAAGGCTCTGCGGCTTCACTGCGTCAGGAAGGCATGATTGTAAAAGTCACCGAGATCGATCCGATCTGTGCCATGCAAGCCTGCATGGACGGCTATGAAGTTGTTTCGCCCTACATCGATGGCATCAACGACGGCACCGAAGCCAGCATCGACACCCGCCTGTTGGGCACCACCGATCTGCTGGTAACCACTACCGGTAACGTCGACGTGTGCGACGCCAATATGCTTAAAGCGCTTAAAACCGGCTGCGTAGTGTGCAACATTGGTCACTTTGACAGCGAAATCGACACCGCCTTCATGCGCAAGAACTGGAAGTGGGAAGAAATCAAACCTCAGGTTCACCGCATCGTGCGCGATGAAGCTAGCGGCGACCACCTGATTCTGCTGTCCGAAGGCCGCCTGGTAAACCTGGGCAACGCCACTGGCCACCCCTCGCGTATCATGGACGGTTCTTTCGCCAACCAAGTTCTCGCCCAGATCTACCTGTGGGAGCGCAAGTTTGCCGATCTGCCCGCTGCAGAAAAGCAAGCCAACCTGTATGTGAAAGTACTGCCGAAGAAACTGGACGAAGAAGTAGCTGCCGAAATGGTGCGCGGTTTTGGCGGCGTGATTACCCGCATGACCGACGAGCAGGCCAAGTACATCAACGTACCGGTTGACGGCCCCTACAAGCCCGAAAGCTACAAGTACTAATCTATTCGCTCGAGGGCAGGCCTCTGCGGCCAAGTTCGCAGAAGCCTGCCCGACAGGCGAACCAACGTCGAATTCAAACAATATGACTAAACGCTACAGCTTCGAATTTTTCCCACCCAAGACCGACATCGGTCGGGAAAAACTGCAAACCGTTCGCGCTGAACTGAGCGACCTAGGCCCCGAGTTCTTCTCCGTGACTTACGGTGCCGGCGGCTCTACGCGCGACAACACCAAGAACATTGTCACGCAGATGAAACAGGAAGGCCTGTCTGTTGCGCCGCACCTGTCTTTTGGCGGCGATGACGAAGCTTCCATGCTTGAACTGATCAACAGCTACAAGGATGCAGGCATTGACCGTATCGTTGCCTTGCGTGGCGATATACCTTCAGGCATGGGCGCAACCCGTCTGGTCTACGCTAAAGAGCTGGTGGAGTTTATCCGCAAGCACACCGGCGAGCATTTTCACCTCGAAGTGGCGGCCTACCCGGAGATTCACCCGGACGCCAAAAGCTACCAGGCCGATATCGGTTTTCTGAAAGCCAAACTGGACGCCGGTGCCAACAGCGCGATCAGCCAGTACTTTTACAGCATCGACGCCTGGCACTATTTTATGGATCACTGCCAAAAAGCGGGAATTGATAAGCCAATCTATCCCGGCATCATGCCCATCACCAACTTTGCTAACCTGGCGCGCTTTTCCCGCAACTGCGGCGCCGAACTGCCTCGCTGGATGACGCAGAAGTTTGAAAGCTATGGCGACGATGCCGAAGCGAGCCGTGAATTTGGTGTCGAAGTGGTAACCCGTCTCTGCGAACAATTGCTCGCTGCTGGCGCTCCTGGGCTACACTTTTACACCATGAACACAGTGAACCCCACCAAAGCCATCTGGCAAAACCTCAAGCTGTGAAAATTGCGCGTCATTCGTGACGCGCCTACCCAACTATTTCCCTCACACGCATTCTCTCAGCCGCTATCCTGCGCCCTCGATTCAGTAACAACCACATCACTGAAGGAGGCTCTATGTTTCGCGTACAACCGGTAGGTCAGGATCGCATTGATATTGAAATGAGCGGACGCTTGGAAAGCAACGATATGCGCGCCGCGATCGCCAATCTGGAAATGAAGTGTGAGCATATTCGCGACGGCAAAATGCTGTATTTTGTCCACGACTTTGAAATGCCCTCAGCCGGCGCTGTTGGGGTGGAACTAAAACAATTGCCACAACTCATTCGCACCCTGAAGCACTTCGACAAAGCGGCTGTCATCGCCGATGAAAAATGGATACGCAATCTGAGTGAAGTGGAAGGCGCTTTGTTTCCTGGACTGGAAGTAAAAGCTTTCGACATGAAGGATGCACACGCAGCCGAAGCCTGGCTTCACCACTGAGCGGCAACCGCCCCAATCAATTGGGGCGGTACACCTTGATATTGGTAAAGCCCTGCTCGACCAGATGAGCCGCATGCAGGCGGCTCATTACTCCCTTATCGCAATACAGCAGATAGGTTTTGTCACGCGATAGGGTATCGCTTTTACTGTGCAGCTCATAAAACGGTAGCGATGATACCGTCACGCCGGCAAGGCGTAGCGGCGCGCGTTCCACCTCATCGGGATGACGTACATCGAGCACCACAGCATCCGGCACCGGCACCTGCAATACCTCAACTTCAATGCGCTCCAGCTCTTCGTTGGCCAGCTGATCAATCGTGGTATAGCGCGCAGCCGCCAGGGCCTGCTCCAAAACCGAAAAATCAAATTTCGCTTCCTGCGCAAGGATGCGCTCCGGACGAGCCTTCGTGGTGGGCTTCACAGAAATCACGCCACAGTATTCCGGCATGTTTGCCGCAAACTCCTCGGTGCCGATCTCTGTTGCCGTGCGAATAATATCGCCTTTGTCGGCCGCAATCAGCGGACGCAATACCAGCTTGTCAGTAACCGCATCAATCACCGATAAGTTAGTCAGCGTCTGACTAGACACCTGCGCGATCGCTTCGCCCGTCACCAGTGCCTGCACGTTCAGCTGGTCAGCCACAGTTTCGGCGGCGCGCAGCATCATTCGCTTGAGCACCACCCCCATTTGGGAGTTGTCGACATTTTTCAGAATCTCACCCACCACCCCCTCAAACGGCACGGTGACGAATTTAACCCGGTGCGACGCGCCGTATTTCATCCACAGGTACAAGGCTACTTCCTTGACCCCGATCTCGTGGTCGCGCCCACCCAGATTGAAAAAACAGAAGTGAGTGCGCAAACCGCGCTTCATCATCAGATAACTGGCAACCGGCGAATCAAACCCACCGGAAATCAGTGACAGCACCGGGTCGAGACTGCCCAGCGGAAAGCCACCCAGCCCCGGGTAGCGCTGATTGACAATGAACACGCTCTGGTCACGTACCTCAATACGCACCACGACGTCCGGGTTTTTCAGATCAACGCCCTGAGCTTCTGAATGCTGATTGAGCCCCCCACCAACGTAGCGCTCTATATCCAGCGACTGAAAGGGGTGATCACCTATGCGCTTGCAGCGCACACTGAATCGCAGCCCTTTGAGGCGATCGCCCCACAAAGCGAGCGTCTTCTGGAAAATATCATCGATATCCACCAGCGGGTACTCGACCACGTCCATAAAATAGGCGATGCCCGGGGTATTACTCAGCACATCAATAAATGCCGCCGCCGTATCAGGCTCTAGCTGCTGCGAACTGACTACAATCTTGTCCCACTGGCGCTCAATATGTACTTCAGAATCAATGGGTTGCAAAAGGCGCTTGAGATTGGTGTGCAGCTGTTTCACAAATTGCTTGCGCACGGGCCGACTTTTGATGGTGATCTCAGGGAAAAACTTGACGATAAACTTCATGACAGCCCAGATTTGGCGACAATAGCCGCGCAGTGGAGAAAAACGCGATTATAGCGTTAATTGGCACAAGACTCATGGACGCCCTTGCAAAGACCAAAACGCACCACTATGATGCGCTGACGCACCATAATGGATCACTCTTAAGTTTTTCCGCACTCAAAAAAGGCAATGCACCGCGTAAAGGCCGATAAATGCAGGGATTCCTGCCCAATAGTAGTGGCACGGCTTTTGCTTTTAGTGGAGTCACTCACGGGGCTCCTATGCGCCCCTGAAAGATAGGCATATAATCGCCCACTTTCGGCACGGCCGCAGGCACGGTCGAGACAACCAGACTCTCTTATTGGAGGAAAACCCTAATGTCAGAGAACACTCTGAAACTGATTAAAGACAATGAAGTGAAATGGGTCGACCTGCGCTTTACCGACACAAAAGGTAAAGAGCAGCACGTAACCATTCCCGCCAAAGAAGTAGACGACAGCTTCTTCGAAGACGGCAAAATGTTTGACGGTTCCTCCATCTCTGGCTGGAAAGGCATCAACGAATCCGACATGATCCTGATGCCGGACGACGCCGCTTCTGTGCTGGACCCTTTCACCGACGACGCCACTGTTATCGTACGTTGTAACATCGTTGAGCCTTCTACCATGCAGGGCTACAACCGCGACCCACGCTCCATCGCGACCCGCGCTGAAGAATACATGCGCTCTACCGGCATTGCCGATGGCGCCCTGTTTGGTCCAGAGCCCGAATTCTTCGTATTTGACGACGTAAAATGGCACGCTGACATCAGCGGTGCTGGCTACGCCATCAGCTCTGACGAAGCAGCCTGGTCTTCCAACAAGGTTTTCGAGGACGGCAACTTCGGTCACCGCCCTGGCGTTAAAGGCGGCTACTTCCCCGTTCCGCCAGTCGACAGCCTGCACGAACTGCGTGCGGCCATGTGTGACGCCATGGAAGCCATGGGCCTGGATATCGAAGTACACCACCACGAAGTGGGTACTGCCGGCCAGTGTGAAATTGGTGTTGGCCCCAACAACGCTGTGAAAAAAGCCGACGAAGTACAGGTACTCAAGTACTGCGTACACAACGTTGCTCACGCGTATGGCAAAACCGCCACCTTCATGCCCAAGCCTCTGGTTGGCGACAACGGTAGCGGCATGCACTGCCACATGTCACTGAGCAAAGACGGCACCAACCTGTTTGCCGGCGACGCCTACGGCGGCCTGTCTGAAACTGCCCTGTTCTACATTGGCGGTATCATCAAGCACGCACGCGCGCTGAATGCCTTTGCCAACCCGTCCACCAACTCCTACAAGCGTCTGGTACCTGGCTTTGAAGCCCCGGTAATGCTGGCCTACTCTGCCCGCAACCGCTCTGCTTCAATCCGTATTCCTTACGTATCCAACCCGAAAGCACGCCGCATCGAAGTGCGCTTTGGCGATCCCTCAGCCAACCCGTACCTGATGTTTGCTGCGTTCTTGATGGCTGGCCTGGACGGCATTCAGAACAAGATCCACCCCGGCGACGCTGCCGATAAAGATCTGTACGACCTGCCCGCAGAAGAAGCCGCCGAGATCCCGACCGTTGCCGCTACCCTGGAGCAAGCACTGCAAGCTCTGGACGCAGATCGCGAGTTCCTGACCGCTGGCGGCGTATTCGACGACGACATGATCGACGCCTACATCGGCCTGAAAGCCGGTGAAGTTGAGCGCCTGAACATGACGACTCACCCCGTTGAGTTCGACATGTACTACAGCGTTTAATCGCTCTCGCATGTCCCGAAAGCCCGGCCCAGTGCCGGGCTTTTTTGTGCCCGCGCGACCAACGCGGAACCGTTCGCCAAACACCTATTGACGCCCGCCCCGATTGGCATAACCATAACGCCATGAAACCAAAACGCATCTCACTTGCCCTGTGCACCCTTCTGGCTTTCTCCCTGTGTCAGGCGGAACCGCCGAAAGCCGAGGAAGACAGTGGCCCACTGATATTTCGCTCCGAAGACAGCCAAGGCAACCCCGTTTTCAGTGACCAGCCGAGCCGCGACGCACAGCGCGTGAATCTCAAGGACACCAATCGCACCCCAGCGGTTCAACCCCAAGCAAAGCCCCCGAAAAAACAGAAGTCGGCCAGCTCCAGCTACAAAGTGGTTTTTCTTGAACCTGCCGATGGCGACTTCTTCGCCAACGGTCTGCAGCCAGTTTCTGTCTCCATCAACGTCTCCCCGCCAGTGCTGCCCAAACACCAGATTGAGTTTTTGCTCGACGGCGCATCCATCGCTCTGGGGAGCAACTACACGACCACAATTGAACGACTCCGCCCCGGCGCGCACCAGATCAGCGCCAGAGTAGTCGACAAAAAAGGTAGGGTTGTCGGCAGCCCCGCCAGCATTGAAGTGACCGCTCAATGGCCCGGTGGCCGCTAACTCCAGCCAAACCGGCTGAATCCAAGCCCTCTTTTTGCGCACCATATTGGTGCGCGTGCGCTATACTGGCAATCTTCCAGCCTCATTTCGGTGAGTCCTGAGGGCTCGCCAGCGCCCCAGATAGCAGCAGTCGCCCATCAGACTCCATGGCCCGGATATTGCTTGTGGCCTAGGATAGAAAGGAGTTCACATATTCCCATGGCACCGGATAACCTCCACCACCGCATACTCGACAATCTCAAGACGGCCATCATTCTGGTGGAGCCCAACCTTACGGTGAGCTACCTGAATCCCGCCGCCGAGGCATTGTTGGCTGTGTCTCGCCTGCGCATGCAGGGGCATTCAGTCACCAAGCTGTTTTTCGAGCCGGAAGACACCATGATCAACCTGCTCGATGCCATCAATAACTTCAACGCCTACACCAAGCGCGAGGCTCAGCTGTTTCTGCAGTCCGGTGAAAAGATCACAGTCGATTTTGCCGTAACCCCGGTGCACGAAGCCAACAACCGTAAATCGTTGATCATCGAGCTGCAGCCGTTGGATCGCCTGCTGCGCATCAGCCGGGAAGAAGGCTTGTTTTCCAGCCAGGAAAACGCCCGGGTCTTGATTCGGGGGCTGGCCCACGAGATCAAGAACCCACTGGGTGGCTTGCGCGGCGCAGCGCAATTGCTGGCCCGAGAACTGCCTAGTGAAGACCTCGCCGACTACACCAACATCATCATTGAAGAGGCGGATCGGCTGCGCAATCTCGTGGATAACATGCTCGGACCCAACACCAACCCTCGCATGGAGCCGACCAACATCCATGAGGTGCTGGAGAGGGTCAGACACCTGGTGGAGGCCGAAGGGCTCGGCAATATCCGGGTACTGCGCGATTACGACCCCAGCATTCCCGAATTGATCGGCGATCGCGAGCAACTGATACAAGCGACGCTGAACATCGTGCGCAATGCCATGCAGGCACTGCAACAGCATGGCTACAGCGTCGAAAATCCACAAATCACACTGCGCACTCGCGCACTGCGCCAGTTCACTATCGGCTCACACCGCTACCGCCTGGTGTGCCGGGTAGACGTTATTGATAACGGCCCTGGCATTCCTGAGAGCGTACGCGAAGCCATTTTCCTACCCATGGTCAGCGGCCGCCCCGAGGGCACAGGTCTTGGTCTGTCCATTTCACAATCTATAATCAATCGCCACCGCGGACTGATTGAGTGTGTCAGCGAACCCGGTAGTACGGTGTTCACACTCAATATCCCGCTGGAGTTAGCCGCATGAGCAAATCCCACTCCGTCTGGATAGCAGACGATGACCGCTCCATCCGCTGGGTGCTGGAAAAAGCACTGAACCAGGCCAATATCGACACCCAGAGTTTCGAGAACGGCGACGAACTGTTGACCCAGCTAGATACCAGCACGCCTGACGCCATTATCAGCGACATCCGTATGCCGGGTATCGATGGCCTGGAGTTACTTGGCAAAATCACCTCCACCCACAGCGGTCTGCCGGTGATCATTACCACTGCACACTCGGATCTGGACAGTGCCGTAGCGTCCTACCAAGGCGGCGCCTTTGAATATCTGCCCAAGCCCTTTGACGTCGACGAGGTGGTCGCCACCATCAAGCGAGCGCTGGAACACAGCATTAAGCGCAAGGGGCAGGTACCCGTTAACGAACAGTACGAAACCCCCGAGATCATCGGCGAAGCCCCGGCCATGCAGGAAGTATTTCGCGCCATTGGTCGCCTTGCCCATTCCAACATCACCGTGTTGATCAACGGTGAATCTGGAACCGGCAAGGAGCTGGTCGCCCATGCCCTGCACCGCCACAGTCCGCGCGCCGACAAGCCCTTTATCGCCCTGAACATGGCCGCCATTCCCCGCGACCTCATGGAGTCGGAGCTGTTTGGCCACGAGAAAGGCGCTTTTACCGGCGCCGGCGCCCAGCGTCGCGGCCGGTTTGAGCAAGCCAACGGCGGCACCCTGTTCCTCGACGAAATTGGTGATATGCCTGCGGAAACCCAGACCCGACTGCTCAGGGTATTGGCCGACGGTGAATTCTACCGGGTCGGCGGCCACACCTCGGTCAAGGTGGATGTACGCATCATTGCCGCCACCCACCAGGATCTGGAAAAGCTGGTTCAGGAACACAAATTCCGCGAAGACTTGTTCCACCGTCTGAATGTGATCCGGATTCATATCCCCAGACTGACCGAGCGTCGCGAAGATATTCCGATGCTGATGAAGCATTTTTTCAAAAAAGCGGCGACCGAACTCAATGTCGAGCCCAAGCGCCTGCGCCCGGAAGCCGAAGAATACCTTGGCAAACTGTCCTGGCCCGGCAACGTGCGCCAGCTGGAAAACACTTGCCGTTGGCTCACGGTCATGGCCTCCGGCCGCGACATTCATGTCAACGACCTGCCGCCTGAAATGCTGCAGCAGACTTCCAGCCCCACCGATGACGCTCCCGGCGTGCCCAGCGTGCACTGGCAGGACAACCTGCGTCATTGGGCAGATCAGGAATTGCTATTGGGCCGAGACCGACTACTGGATCGCGCGGTCCCGCAATTTGAGCGCATCATGATTGAAGCAGCCCTGCACTATACCCAGGGCCGAAGACGCGACGCATCCAACCTGCTGGGCTGGGGTCGCAATACACTGACCCGGAAAATCAAGGAACTGGGAATGGGCGGGGATGACCCTGAGGATTGAGCAGCGAATGCCTGACGTCCAACATCAACCCTCAGGCGCCCGCGCGAGCACTTCCGCATAGCCCACCCGGTAATCCGGATACGCAAACTCATAGCCACTGTCTCGCAAGCGCTGGTTACTGCCGCGCTTGCTGCCCGCCATATGGCGGTAGCCATGATCCACCTGATACGGCACACCCAACTGCTGGGCCAACCACTGGTGAACCTCGGCTATCGGCGCGGGATCATTATCAACGGCAAGATAACAACCTGCCACTGCCGCGCCCGCCTCACTTTGCTCAAGCACATGCCGAAGCACCCCCACACAGTCATCGCGATGAATCCGGTTACTGAAATGCGGCGGCTCCAGCGGTGCGCATTGCCCCGCGCGAACCCGCTCGGCCAGACGCAAACTCTCGCCACCATAAATACCACCGAATCGCACGACCGTCGCGGGCAGCCCCGACGCCTGCAACAGCTGCTCCGCAGCCAGCACGCTGCGGCCGCTGTAACTGGTCGGTGCCAGTTCGCTATTTTCATCAACCACCGAACCATCATTGTGGTGATACACGCTAGTACTCGACGCAAACAGCACCCTCTTCAACGCGCTTGTGTTTAAAGCTTGCAACACACCCTCAAAGCCAAGCTCAAAAACCGCCTTGTAGGCTTCAGCACTGCGCGCGCCCGGCGTTAGCGTGACCAACACATAATCAGCCGCGACATCTCGCAATCCAGCGAATGTTTGCGGCGCGCGAAAATCTAGCGGCAGCGCTTCAAACCCTGGCGGCAGGGCCGCTACATTGCGGCGCGCGCCAACCACCCGCCAGCCCTTTGCCAAAAAGTGCTGCCCCAGTGCAGCACCTAATTGGCCGCAGCCAATCAACAATAAGGTTTTTTCCATCATCAGTCTGTGGCCACAAAAGCAAAGGCCGTTACAATACGTCAGCGCAGGTGACCAGAGCAAACCTATAGCGCCGGGCGGGCTGCACATTCAGCCCAGGACACACAAACGGGACTGACAGCCCAAACGGGCAAGACAAAAGGAGCCCCTGCTTGACGGATCTGCAGGCCATCGCCATCGAACAGCTCAAGGGGGTTGGCCCGCGCCTGCGTGAACGGCTCAACAACTACGGCGTGTACAGCGCCCAGGATCTGCTGTTTCATCTGCCACTGCGCTACCAGGATCGCACCCGAATAACACCTATTGGCGGGCTACAGCTGGGCGTCGACGCCGTCATCGAAGGGGAGGTCAAAGTCGCCGACATCACCTTCGGCAAACGACGCAGCCTGCTGTGTAAACTGCAGGACGGCACCGGACTGATCTCCCTGCGCTTCTTCCACTTTTCTGCGGCGCAGAAAAAACAGCTGCAGCCAGGCACCCGCCTGCGCTGTTATGGCGAACCTCGGCGTGGTGGCGCGGGGCTGGAAATTTACCACCCCGAGTACCAACTGCTTGACGAACAACACCCGGCTGAACTCGATGATCGCCTGACACCGGTCTACCCCACCACAGAAGGCATCGGACAAAGCGTGTGGCGCAAACTCTGCCTGCAGGCACTTACATTACTGGAAAATCACAAGCCGCAAGAATTGTTGAGCGAACACCCGTTGGCGCGCTTCCCGCTCAGTGATGCACTGCACTTCCTGCATCATCCGCCGCCCAAGGCCCGGCTGTCACTGTTGCGAGAAGGTCTGCACCCAGCCCAACGACGACTGGCATTCGAAGAACTGCTGGCACACAACCTGGCCATGCTAAAAACCCGACAACAAACTCAACAACGCGGCGCTGTACCAATGCCTGCCAGTGTTCAGCTGCAGCGCGCCTTTCTTCAACAGTTAGGATTTCAACTCACTAACGCGCAGCAACGGGTCTGCGAGGAAATCGCTGCCGACCTTAGACTGGAGCGCCCCATGCTGCGACTGGTTCAAGGTGATGTCGGCAGCGGCAAAACCGTCGTCGCCGCCATGGCAGCGCTGCAAGTGATCGAACAGGGCTTCCAGGTAGCAGTAATGGCGCCAACAGAAATACTGGCCGAGCAGCACTATCTCAACTTCCAGCAGTGGTTTGCTCCGCTGGGTCTGGAAACCGGCTGGCTGGTAGGCAAATTGAAAGGCAAGGCGCGTCAGAAATCCCTTGCCGCCATCGCCAATGGTGAGGCCCAACTGGTTATTGGCACCCACGCCCTGTTTCAGGAAGACGTCATCTACCAGCGGCTGGGGCTGGCGATTATCGATGAACAACACCGCTTTGGGGTACATCAGCGACTGGCACTCACCCAGAAAGCGCGCCCGGAAGACGGCCACCCCCACCAACTGGTCATGACAGCCACCCCGATACCGCGCACCCTCGCCATGACCGCCTACGCTGATCTCGACACCTCGATCATTGATGAGCTGCCACCCGGGCGCACGCCAGTAAACACCGTCGTTATCGACAATGCTCGCCGCAGCCAGATTATCGAGCGCATAGCCCATGTCTGTGCGAAGGGGCAGCAGGTGTACTGGGTCTGCACCCTGATAGAAGAATCCGAGGCCCTGCAGGCCCAGGCTGCCGAAGCGGTATTTGAAAACCTGCAAAAAGCCCTGCCCAACCTGCAGATAGCACTGGTGCACGGCCGTCAGAAACCGCAGGAAAAGGCCGATATCATGGCCGCCTTCAAGGCAGGAACCACGCAATTACTGGTTGCCACCACCGTCATCGAGGTTGGCGTGGATGTCCCCAACGCCAGCCTCATGGTTATCGAAAACGCCGAACGCCTCGGCTTGTCCCAGCTGCATCAGCTGCGGGGCCGGGTGGGCCGGGGCGCCCTCGAAAGCCACTGCGTACTGTTATACCAATCACCTTTGTCACGCACCGGTCGCGAGCGATTGCGCGCACTGCGCGAGTCCAGCGATGGCTTTGTGATCGCAGAGAAAGATCTCATGCTGCGTGGTCCGGGAGAGATGCTTGGTACGCGCCAGACCGGATTGATGCAGTTTCGCATTGCCGACCTGCAGCGCGACGGTGATCTGCTGGAAGACGTCAGACAAAGCGCTGAATCCGTCGCGACGGACAAGAGGCTGAGCAGCGCCCTGATAGATCGCTGGCTCGGCGAAAAAACCAACTACGCCGCCGTATAAAACCGGGGTCGTAACGAGTATTTTTTGTACAGCCGGTTAAAAAATACTCGTTACGACCCCGGTTTTTGTCATAAAAAAAGGCGCCCGGAGGCGCCTTTAATATTCACTAGCAGGGGGAGACCTATTGCTGAGTGAATTCGGGGTAGGCTTCCATTCCGCACTCGGACAGATCCACACCTTCGTACTCTTCTTCCTCAGAGACGCGGATTCCGATAACAGCTTTCAGGATAGCCCAGGTGATCATGCTGGCAACAAAGACCCAACCGAAGATGGTTGCTGCACCAATGATCTGACCAGAGAAGCTAGAGCCATCGTTGGTAACCGGCACCAACAGCAGACCCAGCAGACCCACCACACCGTGGACTGAGATCGCACCGACCGGATCGTCGATTTTCATCTTGTCCAAGGTCAGGATAGAGAACACGACCAGTACGCCGCCCAATCCACCGAACAGGGTTGCCTGCAGAGCAGTAGGCGTTGAGGGCTCAGCAGTAATGGCTACCAGGCCAGCCAGCGCACCGTTCAGTGCCATCGTGAGGTCAGCCTTGCCAAACAGGATGCGAGCAACAATCAGCGCGCCAATCAGACCACCGGCCGCCGCAGCGTTGGTGTTCATGAAGACGATCGCTACAGAGTTGGCGCTTTCCACGCTGGCAGTTGCCAGAACCGAGCCACCGTTAAAGCCGAACCAGCCCAGCCACAGGATAAAGGTACCCAGCGTAGCCAACGGCAGGTTAGCACCGGGAATCGCGTTGATCTGACCGTTTTTGCCGTATTTGCCCTTACGAGCGCCTAGCAGGATTACGCCTGCCAAAGCGGCAGCAGCACCCGCCATGTGAACGATACCGGAGCCAGCAAAGTCAGAGAAACCCAGGTCACCCAGTGTGTACATGCCAAATACCGGCATACCGCCCCAAGTCCAGGCACCTTCCATTGGATAGATGAAACCGGTCATGACAACGGCAAACGCCAGGAAGGCCCACAGTTTCATACGCTCAGCAACTGCACCGGAGACAATTGACATCGCCGTGGCAACAAACACCACCTGGAAGAAAAAGTCTGAGGATGGCGCGTAGGTTGCAGGCTCTTCAGCACCGGCCACACCGTCGCCGACAATACCGTCGAGGAACAGGGTCAGCTCACCGCCGCCGTACATGATGGAGTAACCGCAGATCATGTACATGGTACAGGCTATCGCAAACAGGGCTACGTTCTTGGTCAGGATCTCGGTGGTGTTCTTGGAACGCACCAGACCGGCTTCGAGCATGGCGAAACCGGCTGCCATCCACATTACCAGCGCACCGCACACCAAAAAGTAAAAGGTGTCGAGTGCGTACTGCAGTTCAAATATTTGATTTTCCATGATTAAATAAACCTCGCAGGCTTGTTGAGGGTTTCAGCCTTCCGCCAAAGGCCAAATCCATTCCGGTCGCACTCCATTCGGGTGATAAACCGGCAATGAGCTTGCCCGTTTTTAAATTGCCTCTTCGCCGGTTTCGCCCGTACGAATACGGATGACTTGCTCCAGCGCAGATACAAAGATTTTGCCGTCACCGATCTTGCCGGTATTGGCTGATTTACTGATGGCTTCCAGGGTCTGCTCAACGGAACCGTCGGCAACCGCCACTTCGAGTTTTACCTTCGGCAGGAAGTCAACAACGTACTCCGCGCCGCGATACAATTCGGTGTGACCTTTCTGACGGCCAAAGCCTTTCACTTCGGTGACAGTAATACCCTGCACACCAATGTCTGAAAGCGCCTCGCGCACATCATCAAGTTTGAAGGGTTTGATAATGGCTGTTATCAGTTTCATGAGACAAATCTCCTCTACACGGTGCATGGCTAACCACGCACACCCGGTTCGAAACTGGTTGGGTTAAATCCGGCCGGCGAAATGCCGGCCGGGGTGTGTCTTACATCAGCGGGATGCTGTAGCTGACCACAAACTGGAGATCGTCATCTGCAGTACCGCTATATCCGCTAGCAGCCTTGTTAGAATTGATCTCGTCATCCATATCGACAATCTTGCTCAGCGTGAACGACAGGTTGTCGTTATAGGAGTAAGTAATGTCGAGGTGGGTATAGTCGCTGTCGTATGTCTGAGCACTGGGCTCTTCAAAGTCAGCAAAACCTACCAACGCAGAGAATTTACCCATACCGTAGCTAAGAGACGTGTATGAATTATCATCCAGTGCCGTTGACTTGCCGCTGATTTGATCCCAGTAGTAAAGCTCAACCCCAGCAAAGCTCAGGCCGATGTAGGCTTCAGTCAGCCCCTTGCCCCAGTCATCAGAGGCGTTAGCAGCGCCGTTTGTGCCTGGGTAGTAGTAATCCAGAACACCGATATCTACACCCAAACCGCCGAACTCACCGGCCCAGCCAGCGAAAGTGTCGATTTCACTACCACCCAAGCTTGAACCCAGGCTGGAGATCCAGGCGCCGACATAGAAGCCGCCAGTGCTGTAAATCAGATCACCAGACACGGCACCGCCGCCGCCCTGATCAATACCGCGAAACAAGTATTGGCTGGATACCGCTGCACTTGCTTCAAGCTCAGCCATAGCAGGCGCTGCGCTTAAAGCGATAGCAGCTGCAGTTGCACCAGAGGTAAGCAGAGTCTTTACTTTCTTCATGTGTGTTTCTCCACGTTGATGTTTCGATATTTCATTTTTTTGCTAGCACACA
>NZ_JBVBUV010000057.1:0-25477 GCF_057445395.1 Litorivivens sp. | reverse complement strand
CGTACCCGAACATGCATGGTTTGCCGGTACATCTGGTAGGCGGTGAGCGATTTCAATACGCTCATCCACTGAATATTTTCAAACGAGCGTGATTCGAGGAATTCTTCGGACAACAGGTTAGCTGAGCGCACATCAATAATACGTGAGGTCATATCCGAGCGTTCGATATTGCGTCCCAAGCGTAAAAACACATAGCCCTGATCGCGATTCACGGTGCCCGACAGCAAGCCGACGATCGTCTGACTGCGCAGAATGATCTGATTGAGGTAGGCATAGCGGCCCCGCTTGGAAAGCGCGGGGCCTAGCTGGTCTTTAGCGTAGTGGCTCAGGGCATTGATCTGTTCCCAGGCCTCGCGCGGAATGACGTCACGTATGGTGCGGGCATTTTCCCTAGCGCCGTTCAATGAGCTGGCGATCGACACCGGACTGCTGGGATCGCCAATCAGGTACTTCATAGCCGTGCGTTCTTCAAAGTTGTCGTAATGTTCATCGTAGACGGCGCGGGTGCCGGTAATGTCGATCAAGGGTTCCCAACCCACGGTCGTTTTCTTCGGCAAATCCAGTATGAGATTGCCGTTCACGTTGATCAGCCGTGCCATATTTTCAGCACGCTCCAGATAGCGCGCCATCCAGTAAAGTGTTTCCGCGACCCGGGCAAGCATTATTGGTTGTCCTCAACGATCCAAGTGTCTTTACTGCCTCCGCCCTGTGATGAGTTCACTATCAGCGAGCCCGGGCGAAGCGCGACACGGGTTAATCCTCCAGTGGTCACGAAGGTCTCCTGGCCACTGAGAATAAAGGGCCTGAGATCTACGTGCCTTGGTTCCACGCCCTGACCCACCATTGTGGGTACGGTGGACAGGCCCAGCGTGGGTTGGGCGATATAGTTGCGAGGCGATTTTTTGATTAGCTTGGCAAACATCGCGCGTTCTTTTTTGGTGGCTCTGGGGCCAATCATCATGCCGTAGCCGCCAGATTCATTGGCAGGCTTTACCACCAGTTCATCGAGATGATCGAGCACATAGGCGCGCTCTTCCGGATACATGCAGCGATAGGTGGGCACATTGGGAATCAGCGCTTCTTCGTCCAGATAGTAGCGAATGATTTCGGGCACAAAGGCGTAGACAACTTTGTCGTCAGCCACGCCGGCACCGGGTGCGTTGGCCAGTGCTACCTTGCCTTTTTTCCAGGCGCGCAAGAGTCCGGGAACACCGAGCATGGAGTCGCTGTTGAAGGCCTCAGGGTCAAGGAACAGGTCATCTATGCGACGGTAAATCACATCTACGCGTTGCATGCCTTCGACGGTGCGCATGTAAACACAGTCGTCTTTTTCCACAATCAGGTCACGACCTTCCACCAGTTCGCAGCCCATTTGTTGGGCGAGGTAGGCGTGTTCGAAATAGGCAGAGTTGTAAATGCCCGGTGTCAGCACCACGATTTCCGGTGATTCGGCCTTGCGTGGAGAAATGGCCGTGAGCGTGTCGAACAGCTGCGAACAGTAATCATCTACTGGCAGAATGCTGTATTCATCGAACAGTTCGGGAAAAACCCGCTTCATTACGGAGCGGTTTTCAAGCATGTAAGAAACGCCGGATGGCACGCGCAGATTGTCTTCCAGAACGTACACCGTGCCGCTGGCATCGCGCACAAGATCCGAGCCGCAGATGTGAGCCCAGATATTCAGAGGGGGTGATACGCCTTCACATTCTTTGCGATAGTTGGCCGAGCCTTTTAGCAATTCAGCGGGAAATACACCGTCTTTGATAATCTTTTGGCCGTGGTAAAGATCGTGTATAAACAGATTGAGTGCTTGGACGCGCTGCTTAAGGCCGCGCTCGATAACGTCCCACTCAGACTTGGGGATCATGCGTGGCAGTATGTCGAAGGGCCAGGCGCGATCTATCGAACCTTCCTCTTCGGTATATACGGTAAACGTTATGCCCATTTCCTTGATGGAGAGATCCGACAAGGCCTTGCGGGTTTCCAGTTCTTCGTCGCTGTGCTTTGCCAGATATTTGGTCAGCATGCGGGCGTACGGACGCGGCCGACCTTTGCGGGCAATCAGCTCGTCAAAGAAATCATTTGGATCGTAATCTTTCCAGCTAACCGCCATATGTCTTTCCCCAGTTGCTGATTATTCGATTTGTCTTGCCACGTCTACTGAGACCGACAAGGTATGCGCATCGCCACCGTAGATAACACCCTTTAAAGGGGATACGTCAGCAAAATCTCTGCCAAAACCAAGCATAATGTGCTGTTCGCCGACCATCAGGTTGTTGGTGGGGTCGAACTGCATCCAGCCGTAGTCTGGCATGTATACCGCAAGCCAGGCATGTGACGCATCCGAGCCTTCCAGTTTTTCCTCGCCGGGTGGCGGCAGGGTTTCCAGATAACCGCTGACATAGGCAGCGGGCAGCCCCATCGCACGCAGACAGGCAATGCCGAGGTGGGCGAAGTCCTGACACACTCCGTGGCGGTTTTTCAATACATCTTCCAGCGGTGTGGAAATGGTGGTGGATTGCGGGTCGTATTTGAACTCAGTAAAGATACGCTGGTTTAAATCCATCACCGCATCCAGCAGGGGACGCTTTGGCTGAAAGGAGAGCTCGGCATATTCACGAATGCCCAGTGTTTCCGGAATCAGTGGCGAATTGAGAATGTATTCTCGTAGCTCTAGCAGATCACCATTGCGGCTCGACTGGATGGTGTCGCGCACATATTCCCAAGTGTGGTCACGATAAAACAGCCCGTCTTGTGAGTGGTCCGACACCTGAACTTCGCTCTGTACCGTGACTACCAGCTCCCGGTGTGGTGTGAGTATGTCAAAGCTGGTGACCTGGTTGCCGTAATAATCTACGCGGCTATGGGTGACTTCAGGCGCAGGGGTGATGGTGAATTGGTTTTTACTGCAGCTCTGGTGGGCATTATTCAAGGGCGTAAGGCGAGCTTCGTTGAAGCACATGCTCACCTGACTGCTGTAACGATAATGGGTGGTGTGTTTGATTTTGTATTTCAAGGCACCACCTCGTCGGTGTTGGTTTCCAGATTAGTGGGGGCCAGTTGTCGCGCACCAATGGTGTGCGTGAAATATTTTCGGTGCAACAATTCGGACACTTTCTCCAGTCGCTGGTCGACGTGTCCCAGTAAGCGCGCTAGATTTTTACGCGTGTTTGTTTCTTTGTTGATGACGGCCAGTTTTTCAACTTCGGCCAGCCTGACATCTGTTTCAGTCTGCAGCATAAGACGCTGTTCACGGCTCAGCTGATGCGCCAACGCTTTATCCGGCTGGGGCAGCTCTTTAAGGAGATCCTGCAGACGATCAATCTGGTAGGCCAGCGATCGCGGGTGTCGAATATCCAACACCATCAGATCAAATACGGTAAACATGTGCTGAACATAGCGGTAGCGGCGGCGATGGGCGATCATGCTTTCGTGGTTGAATAGGGTGGCTTCCAACAGCAGGTGTTCAACCACTTCATCGACGGGTTCTACAAAGTTTGTCTGCAGGAATTTGGAGAGTTGCAGGCCGCGTTCCAGACGACGACCGGTATTCATCAGCACCCAGCCGTCTTCGTGAGGCATACTTTCCGCGGTCTGTGCGTGAAAGGCCATCAACGCATCCATCAGGCTGTCGAGATCTGAACGCATAATGGCAAAGGGTGAACGTTTGCTGCTCACTTTCTGCAAAATTTCTTCGATATCGTCGATGATGCGCCAGGTATCCACAGACCAAAGGTCACGCACGCTGTAAGCGGTCTGCACCATGGATTGCAGCGTTCCCATCAGGCTGCTGCGCTGCTCCTGATTCAGCACCATTTCCATAATCTGGCGGCGCGGGCTAACACCTTTGCTATCTCTGGCTTTGTCAGCGGCGGCAACGGGATTGGCGTAGCTGATCTGCGTCATTGTCAGCAGCAGGCGATCAAGGACAATGCGGTCGGATTCGTCACGGTAGTCGTCCACATCAGCCAGTTTGGTCAATGCCGTGCGGGCCAGTCGCAACAATCCCTCGGCGCGTTCAGCGTAGCGTCCCAACCAAAATAGATTCTCGCCAGAGCGAGAGGCGAGCACACCGCCACTGCGTAGCAGCGTTTCCACCTGTGTGGTGGTGGTAGGCCACAGGCTGCTTTGGTGAACTGGTTCAGAGGCGATTATCCAGGTGTCTTTCGACAGGCCGCCAGCCTGGTTGGAGACAAACAGGGAATCTTCATCTTGCGCCACCCGAGTGAGCCCGCCTGGCATCACATCGTAGTCGCCTTCGTGGGCTGTCAGGAAGCTGCGCAGCAGTACGCGACGCGGCACAATTTTACCCGCTCGCAAGGAGGGCGCTGTTGAGCAGGTCAGGATCTGCTGACCGACAAAATCAAAGGGCCTCGCCTTGATTCGGTCCTTCAGCGCTTCGAGCTGTTGTGTCGTTAGACTGCTGCCGAAAATGGACGGGCTGCTGCGGTCAATGGGTTTGATAACGAGCTTGTTCAGATTGGCGAGCACATAGTCGCGTTCTTTTTTCTGGCCGCACCACCAGGTGGCTGCGGATGGCAGCAGAATTTCTTCGCCGAGCCACTGGCGCGCAATATTGGGCAGAAAAGGCAGTAACGCAGGGCTTTCCAGAATGCTGGAACCGAGCGGATTGGCGATAACCACATTGCCTAGGCGCGCCGCCTGCAGCAGGCCCGGCACACCGAGGTGGGAATCCTCGCGCAGTTCCAGTGGGTCACAGTAAGTATCGTCGACACGCCTGACAATGATGTCGACCTGTTTCAGACCGTCCAGGGCCTTCATGAATACTTTGCCGCCGCGCACGGTCAGGTCGTCGCCCTGAACCAAGCTGTAACCCAAATAAGAGGCAAGATAAGCGTGTTCGAAATAGGTTTCGTTGTGCGGCCCTGGGGTAAGAATGACCACGCGAGGGTCGTCTTTGCGGTCAACCATGAGCTGCGCCAGCATGCTGCGCACCCGGCGAAAGAATATGGATAAGCGGTGCACCTGGCTTTGCCGAAATTCTTCTGCCATCAGACGAGTCATCACCATACGACTTTCCAGCGCGTAGCCGCTGCCGGAAGGCGCCTGAGTGCGGTCGCCCAGCACCCACATGCGGCCGTCTGGGCCGCGCGCCAGGTCGGCGGCGTAGAGCATCAGCTGAGGCATGTCTTTGTGCAGGATGCCGTCACAGGGCCGCAGGAACTGGCGTTGGGAATACAGGATTTCCGGAGGAATCAGCCCCTCGCGAATCAATCGGCGCGGACCGTAGATATCGCGCAGAATCAGGTCAAGCAGGCGCGCACGTTGGCGCAAGCCGTTGCTGATGGCAGTCCAGTCGTCACCGCTCATGACCAGGGGCACTGGGTCGAGTTGCCAGGTGCGTTTCTGGCCTACTGGATCACTGTAGATATGGTAGGTAACCCCATTTTCCCGCAGTAGGCGGCGGGCGTCTGTGCGGCGGCGTTCCAGCTCTTTATCGCCGAGCGCGCCGATGCCCTGCATCAGGTGCTGCCAATGGGGGTCAACCTGTTTTTTTTCCGCGTCCCACATTTCATCGTAGCCCGCCAGCCCTTGCGGGTAGTCCGCCAGAAAAGCATTGAGAAAGGGCGTGGCAGCTGGGTCGGCTTCCTGTTCCGTCGTGCTAGCCATGAAATGTGAGACCCAAAACCATTGAAGTGACAATCATTATAGCTACTCAGCCCAAGGTCTGTCGTGGTCGGCGCAGATCAAGGGTGTGGGGATATTCACGATTGATTTCTTCCACCGGAGGTGCCATTGGACCAGGCGCAGTTCCCTGCGGGTAAAAACGCTCTTCCGCGCTGAGGTAAGGGCGCAGCTCGGTAGGCACCTCAAGCGGACCTTGGCTGTGGCCATGCGTCCAGAAACGGCTGATACGGCGTCCCTCGGCTTCGTAAGCGTTGACGGGGAAGTTGTCGTAGCTGCGTCCGCCGGCGTGGTGCACGTGATAGGTGCAGCCACCAATCGAGCGTCCGTTGAAGGTGTCGATAACGTCGAACACCAGCGGGGAATGAATGCCGATGGTGGGGTGCAGTGCCGACGGCGGTTGCCATGCGCGAAAGCGCACGCCGGCAACATATTCGCCCTGGGTGCCGGTATTTTGCAGTGGCAAGCGCCGCCCGTTGCAGGAAACCACATAGCGAGTGTCGCACAAGCCCGTAACGTGCACCTGTAGGCGTTCGACCGACGAATCCACAAACCGTGCCGTGCCGCCGCGCGATACCTCTTCACCCATCACATGCCAGGGTTCAATGGCGGTGCGCAGCTCCAGCTGAATATTGCCGACAGCGACTTTGCCCAGCACGGGAAATCGGAATTCAAGGAAGGGGTCCAGCCACTGTAGCTGAAAGGGGAAGCCGCGCTGTTGCATAAATTCGCACACGTCGCGGATGTCGCTCCACACATAGTGAGGCAGCATAAAACGATCGTGTAACGTGGTGCCCCAGCGCACCAAACGATGGCTGTAGGGTTCCCGCCAGAACAGCGCTACCAGTGTGCGCAGCAGCAGCATCTGGACCAGGCTCATATGTGCGTGAGGCGGCATTTCAAAGGCGCGGAATTCAAGGATACCCAGCCGACCAGTGGCCGAATCCGGTGAATACAGTTTGTCGATGCAGAATTCAGAGCGGTGGGTATTGCCCGAGATGTCCACCAGCAGGTTGCGCAGCAGCCGGTCTACCAGCCAGGGCTGGTCAATTTCACCCTCGGGCATCTGTGAGAAAGCGACTTCGAGTTCATACAGGTTTTCCAGGCGTGCTTCGTCAACGCGGGGTGCCTGACTGGTCGGCCCAATAAACAGCCCAGAGAAAAGGTAGGACAGGCCGGGGTGGTGCTGCCAGAAGGTTATCAGACTGCGCAGCAGGTCGGGTCTGCGCAGCATGGGCGATTCGGCTGGTGTGGCACCGCCCATGGTGACATGGTTGCCACCGCCGGTACCTGTGTGGCGACCGTCGGTCATGAATTTTTCGGTGCCCAGACGGCTTTCGTGGGCCAGTTTGTAGAGGCGTTCGGTGTTGTGCTGCAGCTCTTGCCAGCTTTTCGCCGGGTGTATGTTTACCTCAATGACGCCGGGGTCTGGTGTCACCATAAAGCGCTCCAGGCGTGTATCTCTGGGCGGATCATAGCCTTCCAGAACCACCGGAATGTTCTGCTGGCGAGCGGTTGTCTCAATGGCTGATATGAGATCAATAAAATGTTCTGCGCGGGTCAATGGTGGCAAAAACAGGTGTAGCACACCCTTGCGTACCTGCGCACACAAAGCGGTTTGAATGAAGGCCTCATCGTTGTTTAGCGGTGCACTGGATGGTGTTTTGGGTTGCCCCAGTGCCGCCACCGGCTGGAATAGGCTCAGGGGCTGCGGTTGTTCGCGTTTATCCAGTGGTTCCCAGTGAATAACATTCAGAGGCAGGCGCATGCCAATGGGAGAATCACCTGGCGAGAGATGCAGATGGCCGCGCCTAAACTGCCAGTGACAGCTATGCCAAGCCTGTTTGCGACTATCCCAGGCTAGAGGCAGAACAAAACCGGCGGGGTCAGTCAGCGAAGTTTGCAGGTGCTCGATCAGTGCTTTGCGCTGTGGCTCTTTCTTTAGCTTGGGTGACAACAGGTCGAGACCTTTTGGCAGATTGCCTTCCTGCCACAGGTTGTAGAGCACGTCTTCATATGCCGGCATGACAAAATGGTCCGGCAGGTTGAGATTTCCAGCGAGCCCGGAAATAAAAGCCTGGGCGTCGCCAGTCGTGGTGCCGCAGTCTTGCGTCGGATTGGCGAGCAGATCGGGGTTTTGCCACAGGGCTGCGCCGTCTTTACGCCAGTAACAGGCATATTGCCAGCGTGGCAGAGGTTCACCGGGGTACCATTTGCCTTGACCGTAGTGGCGCAGCCCAACACCGACAAACTCTTTTTCCATGGCCAGAAAAAGTCCGTGGGCCAGGCGCTGCTTTTCGGGGCTGTCCGCCGCGGTATTCCATGCTGGGGATTCCATGTCGTCAACCGAGACGAACGTTGGCTCACCACCCATGGTGAGGCGCACATTGCCCTCAACCAGTTTTTCGTCTACTGCCGCACCAAGTGCCTGAATATCGCTCCACTGGCTGGCGTTGTAGGGTTTGGTAACGCGTGGATCTTCGTGAATACGCTCCACGCGGTTGGCAAAATCGAACTCTACTTCACATTTTCCTGTGGCGCCGGTAATGGGCGCCGCGCTGACCGGATCGGGGGTTGCGGCCAGAGGAATATGGCCTTCGCCGGCCAGTAGACCAGAGGTGGGGTCTAGCCCAATCCAGCCCGCTCCGGGGATATACACCTCTGCCCAGGCGTGCAGATCGGTAAAATCTGCCTCCGGGCCAGAGGGGCCATCCAGCGATTTCACATCTGCGGTAAGCTGCACCAGGTAGCCCGACACAAAGCGCGCTGCCAGGCCCAGGTGTCGTAACACCTGCACCAGCAGGAAGGCTGAATCCCGGCAGGAACCAACAGCTCTTTCGAGGGTTTGTTCACAGGTCTGTACGCCGGGCTCCATGCGAATAGAGTAGCGAATATCCTGCGATACCAGTCGGTTGATGGCCACCATAAAGTCATTGATGGGCTGCTTTTTCCGATTCACCTTTTTCAGCCATTCGGTAAGCAGGGGGCCTTGCTCGCATATTTCCCGGTAGGGTACCAACTCCTTTGCGAGTTGTTCGCCGTAGGTAAAGGGGAAGTGCTCGGCAGATTCCTCGACAAAGAAATCAAACGGGTTGATCACCTTCAGATCGGCGATCACCTCCACGTCAATCACGAGCTCTCGGGCCTTTTTCGGGAACACCAGCCGTGCCAGGTAATTGCCAAAGGGGTCTTGCTGCCAGTTGATAAAGTGCTCGGCGGGTTCAATCTTCAGCGAGTATGCTTCGATGGGCGTACGGCAGTGCGGAGCGGGCCTTAATCGCAGCACATGGGGGTAAAGCTGCACATCCCGGTCGTAGCGATAACGGGTGTGGTGACGCAGAGCAACTTTTATGGACATGAGAATCCTGTAGCAGCCAGATGGGCGATAGCGCCGAGATGGAAAGCATGCGCTTGAATAGGCAAGATTAAAAGCGATTTTCGGGAAACGTGCATGCGTAAAAATTGCGCCGCGAATCTGCTTGTATTCTTATCTTAGAACAGCCCGGCGTTTTGCGCTGCCAAATACTGCGGTCTGAATCATCGGTGGCTTTCGTTGAGGCAGTACCCGTGCGACACCGCTTCCTCCATGGGGAGACGTACCATGTCGTGGCGGTAGTATCAATCTGTTCATACTATGGTTTAAATTAACGCGCGCCGACTGAGATTCATTGTGCGGCATGCAATGGCAGGAGTTTCCGTCATGAAACAGTCGATAGGGCTGCCCAGCAGTAACTTGGCAGTCTTTTACGCCCAAGGCTTGGGACAGTTGGTCGAAGTCAGCTGTGCTGCTAATACTAAGGCGACGGCGTGAGCGCGCGCAACGCAAGTGCTGCGAAGCCGAACCTGCTGCTGGCCCTGACAGAAGGGCCGCGTACTCTGTTGGATGTCAGCGTGCTCTACTCTTGGCGCTGGCTACCACAGCAATTCTTGCGTGGTGACGGCCACGGTGTTCTGGTGATTCCCGGCTTTCTCGGTGGTGACGGGTACAACCGCATGCTGACCAATTTCTTGTGTGGTCTGGGTTATCAGGCGGTGGGCTGGGGGCAGGGGCGAAACCTTGGGCCGCGCGCGGAACTACTAGATGGAATGGCGCAACAGGTAGAGCGTCTTGTTGAAAAGACGCAGGGCAAGATCAGTATCGTCGGGCACAGCCTGGGCGGTGTCTATGCTCGGGAGATTGCCCGCGAACGCCCGGAGTTTGTACGTCAGGTTATCAGCCTCGGCAGTCCGATCAATGATGATGGCAGGGCGACCACCCCCTCTGCGCGGCTCTTCCGCCTCCTCAATGGTGAGCCTGACACGGAAAGTTCGCTTCGCTCAACAGCGCCGCCTGTGCCGATTACCTCTGTCTATACCAAAGCCGATGGTGTCGTAGCATGGCAGCAGGCACTGCAGTATGCCGGTCATGAACACTGTGAAAACATAGAAGTCCCTGGCAGTCATTGCGGTCTTACTTGGAACCTGAGTGTTAACCATTTGTTGGCGGATCGACTTTCACAAAATGACGGCGAGTGGCGGCCGTTTGTGCGTCCAGAGAAGTTCCGGTTTCTGTTTCCCGACAACCGTCGGGATCTGCAATTGTTGGGTTTGGGTGGTTAATGATGTCGAAGCGAGCGAAAATTGTTGTTGGCTTGGTTATCTGCCTGATTGGGCTCGCTGTTGTGCTGTATTTCGGCACCACCTATCAGTTAAAGCGCTGGTATCTGGAGGAAGATCCCATTCTTTGGCTGCCAGAAATTCGGGCCTTTGAAGCCAGCGATCGACAGCAGGGTGTTCGCAAAAATGCGATTGTGTTTGTCGGTAGTTCAAGCATCCGATTTTGGGAATCATTAGCCGCTGACATGGCGCCATTACCGGTAATAAAACGGGGTTTTGGAGGGGCTCGACTGGCGGATGTGACACATTATGTCGATCGTATTGTGGCACCGTACGAGCCTGCGGCCGTGGTCCTTTTCGCTGGCACTAACGATATCGTGCCAGGGCGAAGCAAAACACCAGCCGACATGCTGGCGCGGTACAAGGCCTTCGTGGACCGGGTCTGGGCTCTTCTGCCGGGCACGCCGATTTTTTACATTGCAATCACACCATCGCCAAGCCGTTGGTCGGTATGGCCTGTTGCTCAGGAATCAAACCGGCTGATACGCGAGTTTTCTGACAGCCACATTAATCTGCATGTTATTGATACGAGCAGCAAACTCCTCGGAGCCGATGGGCAGCCAAAAGTGGAAATGTATCGAGCTGATGGTTTGCACCTCAGTGCAGCTGGTTATCGCGCTTGGGCGGCGTCTGTTCGGCCGTCTCTGCTACAGTGGATGGCAGAGCATCAATACACACAACAAAGTAAATCGGGGGGATAACAATGAAAGACCTGTTTTCAATTGCCGGTAAAGTAGCCGTGATTACGGGTGGCTCACGCGGTATAGGCGCAATGATCGCCAGAGGTTTTCTCGAAAACGGCGCTAAAGTGTATATCAGTGCACGTAAGGAAGAAGAGCTCAACACCACAGCGAAGGCGTTGTCGGCCTTTGGGGAATGTGTGCCGATTGTTGCTGATCTGGGTTCGCAGGCTGGTACAGAGGCTTTCGCCAAAGCCCTTCAGGAGCGCGAACCGCAGATTGATATTCTGGTCAACAACGCCGGCGCCAGTTGGGGGGCGCCATTGGACGATTTTCCGGAGAATGGCTGGGACAAGGTCATGCAGGTTAACGTTAAGTCGATATTCTTTTTGACGCAAAAACTGCTACCGCAGCTGCGCGCAGCAGGGAGTCAAGAAGATCCGGCACGGGTTATTAATATTGCGTCGATCAACGGTATTACTTATCCCAAGCTAACTAACTACTCGTATTCAGCGAGCAAGGCGGCGGTGATTCAGTTGACGCGACACATGGCGGTGGACCTTGCCGGAGACAACATCAATATAAATGCCATTGCGCCGGGCTTTTTTCCCAGCAAAATGACGGAGTATCTGCTCGATGAAGAGGAGGAAACCGCGCCTACTTCCATTCCAAGGCAGCGTCTGGGGCAAGCAGAAGACATCGCCGGTACGGCTATTTACCTGAGTTCCCGGGCGTCAGCGTGGGTCTGTGGACATACGCTGGTACTGGATGGTGGTGCGGTAGCCCAGGCGGGTTGATAGCAGGGTTCAGTAGTAAAGTAGCGGGTGCTTCGCATCCGCTCGCATGACACTATTTAAATCGAGGTCTTCATCCTCGGGATAAAGGATATTGATGGTCAGGCGGGGTTCCGACAGGAATGCCGCAGGGCCAAGTGCGCCAACGGTAGTGCTCACGTTAAAGAAATTCTCTTCACGCCCGTTCACCTGAAGCTGAACGCGAAAGCTTGCCATGGGCTCCATTTTGGCCGCCCGCTGTTTCCAGTCTGGTGGCACCGCAGGGCTTTTCTCCATCTCGTCGATATGCCGTTGGTCTTCGGGGTTGTTGCTGAACAGGGCGGCCTGTTGGCTCGCCATTAGAATGGCCGACAGCGTATTGGCACGCTCGCTGGCGTGCGCCGGGTCAGCGTTGGCAAAAACAAAATCAAAGTTGTTGTCGAGTTTGGCGAGTTCTTCTTCTGGCACCTGCTGAGTGAACAGGCTGACAAACCCTCGGTTCACCATCAGGATATTTGAACGGCTGTCCAGTAGGGTGACTGGTAGAGGATCGAGCGCACGAAGGGTACGAAGCATCGCTTTGCGTAGCCAGTTCATCTCTGGGCTGTGGAAGTCGAGACGGGGTTCTTCCGGCGCAAAACCGGCGGCTATACGCAGATGATTGTGGTCACGTTTCCCCAACCCCAAAGCATCGGCTACCTGCTGTATTAGGGTTTCGCTCGGGCGACATTCTCCGGTCTCAAGACGGCTGACATGGCGAGGTGAACAGCCCAGTCGATAGGCCAGCTCTTCCTGACTGATTTCGTGGACCCTGCGCCAAAACTTGAGGAAGCGGGGAAACGCGAATTCATCCGTTACGAATTTCATCTGGTGTTCTCAGTCCCTTTCCGGTTAATGCCCGTTTGGTTCGATCGATGCCCTGGTGGCAAGTAGGTACCCAATGTTAAGCATAACTAGCTGATT
Organism: Litorivivens sp.; assembly: GCF_057445395.1. Classification (NCBI taxonomy): domain Bacteria; kingdom Pseudomonadati; phylum Pseudomonadota; class Gammaproteobacteria; genus Litorivivens; species Litorivivens sp. The sequence goes on along the minus strand of NZ_JBVBUV010000057.1, from coordinate 12,759 downwards.
TACAAGCAGAATGACAGGATCTCAAACAACCGACGTGGTACGTCGTGGTAGCTGCTTGTCGGCCCTTGCATAATGCTTTTCATGGATTACTGCGCGTACCCAAGGGCACGCACTATATAACAAGATTACCACGGCTTGCTCAGTGCAGGTTGGGTATACCAGCGGAGAACTCAATAATGCAGCGATCAATTGTTTCTGGTGTGGGGGTAGTGCTCTTCGCGCTTTCCGCACTTCCAGTGCTTGGGGAGACACGGGTTATCGAGGAGGTTATTGTCACGGCGCAGAAGCGCGCCCAGAACCTGCAAGATGTTCCGATCTCTGTGGCCAGTTTTGAGAGTGAATTCTTCAATGACAAAGCCATATCCGACGTTGGCGAGCTGGTGCAGTACACACCCAACGTGAAGTTCAACAATTCGCAGGGTCATTCACCGGTTCTCACGATTCGCGGATTCGGTACTCCCCCGCTCGGGCGAGGACTGGAACCATCGGTGGGCGTCTCGATCGATGATGTTTTCTATGGGCGTGCCAGTTACATCAATGATACCGCCTTTGATATGGCGCGAGTTGAGGTATTGCGAGGGCCGCAGGGAACGCTGTTTGGCAAAAATACAATTGCCGGGGTTTTCAGCTTTACAACGCGTGATCCAGACTTTGATCGAACGGCCTACATCAATTTAGGAACTGCTAAATACGATGAAGTTAAAGTCGAAGGGGCAGCGTCAATCCCTTTAATTGAAGACAAGCTCGCTATGCGGGTAGCCCTGCGTTACCGCGATCGCGATAGCCACCTGTATAACACCGCCCGGGACGAGCAGAACAAGATTGAAGATCGCGGTGGTCGTATCAAGCTCAAGTGGTTTATCGACGAATCCTCTGATCTTCTGCTGAATTTTTGGGCCTCGGAGCATCGTGAGATTGGGCTGATTACGCAGATTGCAAAAGCCAGTGAGCGTTCACGCGACCAGTTTCGAAGTGAGGCCAATGGTGATCCAGAGTTTGAAGATGATCCTTGGAACAATACGACCTCCATGGACAGCGAAACCTTTTCGGATCGTGACACTACGTCAGCAAGCTTCAAGTACACCAAGGGTTTCGGTGACGTTGGTATAGCCAGCTCGTTAGATATGACTCTGATAGGCGGAACCTCTGAATTCGAAGGGCCGTACGCCATCGATGGTGATTTCTCTCCCATCGATTTTATTAACTTTGGTACTCGCGAAGGCGAGCCTAACTTTTACGAGCAGGACCAGTTTGAGTTACGTTTTTCCGGTACAGTGCCTGGCCTGTTTGGTATTGGTCATGGTATTGATTTCGTTGCGGGTGTCTTTACTGCCGAAACTGAGCACGGTGCATCAATATCACAAACTAACGGCGCAGGGTTTGCCGCGTATATCGCCGGCGCCGGTGCTATTTATGATCCACAGTCAGATTTTGCTTTCTTTCCGTCGGTTCCGATTCCCGTGGAGACCATCGAGGATGATGGGCAGGCCGAAACCCTGTTTGCGATCACGCGGGTAGAAACCGAAAGTGTTGCTTACTTTACCCAGTTTGACTGGTTGCTGACCGACACATTCACGTTCACGCTTGGTTTGCGTTATGGTGAAGACAAACGCACGGGTAATATTCTGTCCGGCAAGGAGGGGCTGCCGGGTGCGGGACCGTTTACAACAGGGCAGGAAGATTTCGATGTTACCCTGAAAGACACGGACTACGACTTTACGCCAAAATTCACGGCTACTTGGGAAGTGTTGGAAAACGTCACCGTATTCGCAACCTACACCGAAGGTTTTAAAAGCGGCGGTTTTGCCGCAGCGGTATTCTCTGACGATAACCTGACCTTCGAGCCCGAGCATGCCAACGCCTACGAGATTGGTATAAAAAGCAAACTGTTTGGCGGTTCGCTGATTCTCAATGGCGCACTTTACTACACCGAATATCAGGATCTTCAAGTGAGAAACTTTGATGGTACGCAGATATTTGTGACCAACGCGGCTGATGCGACTACTCAAGGGCTGGAATTCGATTTCTTCTGGTTGCCGCCGGTACCGTATCTGTCGATCGGTGGAAGCGCGGGTCTGGTGGACGCTACTTATGATGAGTATCTGTGCGCGGTGCCGCAGGCAGGCACCGATTCAGGAACAGGCCACCCTTCATGCTACAACGAGCAGACTGGCTCTCAGGATGATCCATTGGCTCCGTCGTTCCAGGATCTGTCTGGCGAGCCTTTGGCTTTTGCACCTGAGGTGAGTGCCAGCCTCTATGGCTCGCTGGATATGCCCCTGTTTAACTCCGGCATAAATCTTCTGGTAGGTCTCGATGCCCTGTATCAGGGGGAGCACTTTACTGATACCGATAATGACCCATTCTCTTTGCAGGAGGCGACCACAAAGATCAACGCACGTTTGGGTCTTAAAGAGGAAGAAGGTCGCTGGTCGCTGGTATTCAATGCTAAAAACCTGACCGAGGAAAAAGAAAACGTGTTAACCCTCGATCAACCGCTGATCTCAGGGAACTATGTTTATGCCTCTCTACCAGACGAGACATCGTATCACCTGGATTTTCGCTACAACTTTCAATAAGGCTGGAGACTATGTTTAAACCTGACTTAAACGCCAGCTATCAGATGCCCGCCCATTTTGGTCCGCGTTATGTGGGCCCGGGCACGTCCGGTTGGTATCACGACGTGACCATGATGATTGTCTCCTACGAGACAGATAGGCACGCACTACAGCAATACCTGCCAGCACCACTGGAAGTTGCGGAAATACCGGTAGTCACAGTCACCTACGCATGCAACAAGCAGGTGGACTGGCTGGCTGGCCACGGCTATAACTTGATCGGCGTTAGCGCAGCGGTGCGCTTCAATGGCGAGAAAGACCAGTTGGAGGGCGACTACACGCTGGTCATGTGGGAAAACCTTGCAGATCCCATTCTCAGCGGGCGAGAGTTGCAAGGTATTCCTAAAATCTATGCCGACATTCCTGAACACCGTGTGCGCGACGGGCGTTGGAACTGCACGGCGCAACACTTTGGCAACCCCATTGTTGATATGGCTATCGATCAATTACGTGCACCCACAGCCGCAGAAATTGAAGCCAGCGCTGCGGAAAAGGCTGGGCGCGATAACCCTATCGGCTGGCGTTATCTGCCTGCGGTTGGCGGCTATGGGCAGCCGCAGCATGAATTCACCACTTTCCCTTCAGCGACCACCATTCACGAGGCGCAAGTCGGTGTGGGAACTGTTAATTGGCAAAGTCTTACGTGGGAGCAGAACCCCACCCAGTTTCATATTGTCAATGCGCTGGCCGGTCTGCCGGTCGTCGCTTACAGACCGGCGATTGTTGCGAGAGGCAGCACCAACTTGGTTTTGCCCGAACGCCCTACGCGTATACTCAAATGACGGTTGCAGAATTTGACCGCGTTACCTTTGTCGGTGGCGGCACAATGGGTTGCTTTAACTCCTTGTTAGCTGCCGTGTCAGGTTACGAGGCGGTTATCTATGATCTGGACGAACAAGTGCTGGCGGCAGTACCACTGGTGCAGGAAGCGATTGGAGCGCACCTGATCGATATTGGCTACTGCAGTGCTGCGGATCTTGAAGCGGCCTACAATCGTGTTTCCGTACAGAGCGATCTGGCATTAGCGGTGCAGGGCGCCGGTCTGGTCAGCGAATCCGTACCGGAACGTCTGACTCTTAAGCGCGACGTGTTTGCACAGCTCGATGCACTGTGTTCGTCAGAGGTTCTGCTGACGTCAAATACCTCAGCACTGCTGGTTTCCGATATGGATAGTGCAATTGTCCACGGTGAGCGATTTGCGGCGCTGCACTCGCATTTCGGTGCATTGTTGTTTGATATTGTTGCCGGTCCACGCTGTGGTTCCAATAACGTAGAGCTGCTTGTTCGCTACGTGCGCAGCTTGAGTGCCGAACCATTGGTGTTGAGGAAAGAATTTCCTGGCTACGTTTTTAATGCCTTATTGGGCTCGGTACTGTCGGCCGCCAAGTGGGAAGTGATTAACGGCCGGGCCACTATCGAAGAAATCGATCGTGCGTGGATGGCTTACTTTGCTGCGCCATTTGGTCCCTTTGGATTAATGGATCTGTTTGGTCTGGATGTGGTGGCCGATAGCTGGCGCGAGCCGCGCGAAGACCCGGTGCGCACGGCGCGACAACCGCAGGTCAGCGCGTTCCTGCAAACGTATCTCGATGCAGGCCGTCTTGGTCGCAAGACCGCAGCGGGTTTCTATGACTATCCAGAAGCTGCGTTTATGGCGTCGGGGTTCACCGACAAGGCTGAAACGGAGCGGTTAGCCCCCTTGCTAACTGCGCTGATAGACACTGCGATAACGATCGAAAGTCAGGGCGTTGCATCTAGCAGTGATATCGACCGCGCCTGGTGCACGGCCTTGGGCATGAAACAAGGGCCTTTTTCCTTGCGTCAGGACGCTACTACAGGGCAACAGACAACATGAAAGCGACAACAAAAATAGGTTACGGAGTAGGGCAGCTCGCCGATGGCGTCAAACAAGGTGCTTTCGTAACCTTTTTGTTTTTTTATTATAACCAAGTGTTGGGCCTGTCAGGTTCTCTGGCAGGCACGGCCTCTCTATTGGCATTGATGATTGATGCCATAACCGACCCAATGGTCGGGCAGATTTCTGACAACTGGCGCTCACGTTGGGGGCGTCGCCATCCCTTTATGGTGGCCGGCAGTGTGCCCTTCTGTATAGCAGTGGTGATGCTGTTTAACCCCCCGGATGGGCTGGGGCAGACGGGCCTTTTCTGGTGGCTCCTGGGTGGCGCGGTTTCGGTACGGTTGATGCTGACGCTGTTTTTTGTGCCTCACCTTTCGCTTGGCTCGGAAATGGTCAGGGACTACCATGATCGAACCTCGCTTATTGGTTATCGGGTGTTTTTCTCCTATCTGGGTAGTCTGGTTGTTTCTGTTGTGGGTTTTGCAGTGTTTTTCCCGCCTACCGAAAGTTTCAGCAACGGCATGTTAAATCCGGCAAATTACGGCGGCTTTGGATTGTTTGTCGGGTTGCTGGGTACTGGCGCGATGCTGTGGTGTATCGTGTCCACCTTTCATGTTATCCCGTCGTTAAAGCCACCCGCTGAGCAGCGTAATACCCGCAATCCACTGTTTGCGGTGGTCGATGTTTTTACCAGCTTGCGCGAGAAAGCGTTCCGGGTGCTTTTCTTTGGCACTCTGATGTTCAATGTACTCGCCGGTGTCAGCCTGACGCTGCTGGTCTATGTAGCAACCTACGTTTTCGGATTCGATTCCAAACAGTTGGCGCTGTTAGCCACGTCGCCGCTGGTCGGCATCATGCTCGCCTCCACCATCGCCCAGACACTGTCACGCAAATTCGATAAGCGATTAGCTTCCGGATTGTGTTCGCTGACGGGGGCAATACTGTCCTCCACGCCGATGCTGCTGTTTCTCGCCGGCTCTTTAGATAATATGGAAGTGCAAGACAGATTGTGGCTAGTGTATCTGTTCAATGGGGCCGCTCAGGGCTTCTTTATTGCCTTTGTCATACTGCTCGACTCGATGCTTTCGGATACCGCCGATGAGCATGAGGTCAATACAGGGCGGCGCGAAGAAGGGCTGTTTTTTGCCGCTCGCTCTTTTGCTACCAAAGCCAGTTATGGTTTGGGCAGTTTTTTTGCCGGTATTGCCCTCGATATTATTGCCTTTCCTCGGGGTGTTGCGCCGGCTGATGTGGCAACAGACTCGATCACTCGCTTGGCGATTGTGGCCGGGCCCCTGCTGACGCTGCTATTCGTTTTTGTGTTAGTGATTATTCGCCGTTATCCTCTCGATGCGGCGCGTTATCAGGAAATAGAAATTGCCTTGCAACGCTCTACTGCAGTCAATGGCAGTACTGCTTCAGATTGATCGAAGAAATTACAATAAGGAGAACACTGCATGAGTAATCGTTTTGCCTACTGTGATCGTGTTGTTGACAGCATGATTGAGCCGGGCCACAGAAACTTGCTTGATATCTTCGACCAGTCGGTAAAACAATTTGCTGATCGTGTGGCCTTCAATGCATTGGGTCAGGATATGACCTTTGCAGAGGTGGAGCGACAAAGCCGAGCTTTCGCTGCTTGGTTGCGCAGTGATGGTGGACTGCAACCCGGTGATCGCGTTGCGATACAGCTGCCGAATCTACTGCAGTATCCCGTGGCTGCCTGGGGCATTATGCGAGCGGGTCTGGTGCTGGTAAATACCAACCCGCTGTATACCGAGCGTGAGCTGGAGCATCAGCTTAAAGACTCTGGTGCACGTGCCATTGTCATGGTCAGCGAATTTCTGGGCACAGCTGAGAAAGTGCTGCCGAATACCCCCGTTGAAACGCTTATTGTCACCAATATTTTTGACATGATGGAAGCTCAGCCGGCCCCTGAAACACCGCTTGCGGATAAACTGAGGGTTGTGACTCTGCCTGAAGCCCTGGCTGGCGGTGCCGACTTGCCGTTGCCTGCTTGCGATGCCGGTATGAAGGATGTCGTAGTATTGCAGTACACCGGTGGTACCACTGGGGTTGCCAAGGGGGCGGTACTCACGCACGGCAGTTTCTATACCTATGTGCATCAGGCGGAGGCCATGCGCGCCGATGACCCGGATTACAGCACGGATAAACCGGAAGTGTTGATTGCGCCATTGCCCATCTACCATATTTTCGGTTTCACGCTTTACCTAATAGGTAACTTTTCTAGCGGTGGTCAGTCGGTACTCATCCCGGACCCGCGGAATCTCGACGGCATGATGGATATCATGAAGTCTTACCGGTTTACCGGTTTTGCAGCGGTCAACACCATGTTGGTCGGAATGCTGCAGAATCCTAAATTTGATGAAATTGACTGGCGCCACAATCGCGGCACCATTGTCGGCGGTGCGGCCCTTGTGCCTGAAGTGGCCAAAGAGTGGATTGCGCGCACCGGCAGTAAATTATTCGAGGGCTACGGCCTCTCAGAGACTACTGCTGTGGTCTGTGTGAATACCCACCGTCACAACCGTCTGGGCACAGTTGGCAAGAAACAGATCGGCGAGGAAATCAAAATCGTTGACCCCGAAGGTAACGAACTACCTGATGGCGAGGAAGGTGAACTGGTGGTGCGTGGCGGCCAGGTTATGCGCGGCTATTGGAATCGCCCAGAAGCAACAGAAGAAGCTATCGATGAAGACGGCTTCTTCCGCACCGGTGATGTTGCTGTACGCGATCCCGACGGTTTTTATCGCATCGTTGATCGCCTGAAAGACATGATCATCGTCTCCGGTTTCAACGTCTACCCGAACGAAATCGAAAATGTAGTATACGAACACCCCGATATCGTTGAAGCAGCGGTAATTGGCAAGCCAGACCCGAAAAGCGGCGAGGCAGTGGCGCTGTATGCCGTTACCAAGAATCCAGCGCTGTCAGAAACAGAGCTCAAGGATTTCTGTCGCCAACACCTGACAGGCTACAAGATTCCTAAGACAGTTACGTTTATGGATGAGTTGCCAAAGTCTGCAGTTGGTAAGATTTTGCGACGGGAGCTGCGGGATCAGTAGGTAGGCGGGCGCATGGCGTCCTTTTTCTGTCGGCAAATCGCAAGCTATTGAAAACGCAGGGGTCTTGGGCGTGCTGGCAGTAGTGATCTACAGCACTTGAAACCAAAAAGGGCTTACGGTTTCCCGTAAGCCCTTTTTTTGTTTGGCTCCGCCTGCTGGGCTCGAACCAGCGACCCAATGATTAACAGTTTGGCCAGATCGGTAAGCTAGGGTAAGAATACTCCTAGTATCAATGAGTTGCAATGAGTGGGTGTAAGCCTGTTTTGGGGTGTTTTTGTGGGTAAGTGTGCTCAGAGTGTGCTCGTGTGCTCACTGTGGGTATACTCAGTTGACTATAAAAATTCCGCTAACGACTGAGGGCTGCCGTTTCTGCTACCTGTTTCTTCGGGTACCGGTACGTTCTAGTTCGCAAGGCAAGATGCCCTCGCGTTGGCCCTAGGGAATGGCATATGCAGATTACGGATTACCACGCCAAATACTTCGCCTATGAACTTACCCGCCAGCGTCGAGGCGATGCTGTCGACCGCATTGGTCAATCACTCTTCGACGCATCTGTCGACCTTAACCCCCATCAGATTGACGCCGCACTGTTCGCTTTGCAAAACCCATTAGTTAAAGGTGTGTTGTTAGCCGATGAGGTGGGCTTGGGTAAAACCATCGAGGCGGCACTGGTGCTGGCCCAGTATTGGGCGGAGCGGAAGCGGCGCTTGATCGTGGTATGTCCGGCCGCACTGCGTAAGCAGTGGGCCAATGAACTGACCGAGAAGTTTCACCTGCAGACTCAGGTGCTGGATGCGAAGACGTGGAAGGCGCAACGGGCAGAGGGTGTTGCTGACCCCTTTAATCAGTCATTCGTGTCCATTGTCTCCTACAATTTTGCGGCGCGTATGGTCGACAAACTGCGCGTGATTCCCTGGGACTTGGTTGTCTTCGATGAGGCGCACAAGCTACGCAATGCTCACAGGGACAGCCACCGCACGGGGCAGGCCGTGCGTCAGGCCTTTGCGGGTAGTCGCAAGCTCCTGCTGACGGCAACACCCCTACAGAATTCGCTGATGGAGTTGTACGGTCTCTCGACCGTGATTGATGAACAGCTGTTTGGGGATGTGATCAGTTTTCGGCGGCAGTTCATGCGAGGCGGCGAAGACATTGAGGGTCTGAAAGAAAGACTGAAAGAATTCACCAAGCGGACTCTGCGGCGGCAGGTGTTGGAGTACATCCGTTATACCGAGCGAAAGGCGCTCACGATTCCCTTCACGCCTTCGGATGACGAGCAGCGGCTGTATCACTTGGTTTCAGCCTACCTGCAGCGCGAGGGCAGTTACGGGGTGCCCCGTCGACAACGCCATCTTGTTACGCTGGTGGTTCGCAAACTGCTCGCGTCCTCGACCAGTGCCATCATCAATACCCTAGAGACAATGGTAAAACGGCTCCGGACGATAGAGGAAAAGCAGGCAGTCGAGGACGACTGGTTGGAGCGCCTGATCTCCGAGGAGGACGTGGACGACGACGCACTGGATGAAGTTGGAGAGGGTAACCCAGACTTTGAAGCTCCCGTGAATGGCAGTGGGGATGAAGAAACCATCGAGCTCGACCGCCTGCGGGGCGAGATCGCGGAGCTGGAACAGTACCTTGATCTGGCTAGGCGTATTACGGAAGACGCCAAATCCGGCGCGTTACTCACGGCGCTGGAACAGGGGTTTGAGCATATGGCGCGCAACAACGCGCCGCGCAAGGCTGTCGTCTTCACCGAAAGCCGCCGCACCCAACGCTACCTGCAGCAGTATCTGGAGGCTCGGGGCTACCTGGGCAAAGTTGTAGCCTTCAGCGGCACTAATAACGACACAGCATCCAGTGCCATTTATAAACGCTGGCTTACCCAGAATCAGGGCTCAGATCAGGTAACCGGCAGTCCAGCAGTAGATCGTCGTACGGCGCTGATCGATCACTTTAAAGAAGACGCCGAGATTCTGATTGCCACAGAGGCAGCCGCCGAGGGCGTCAATCTGCAGTTCTGTAGCTTGGTGATCAACTACGACTTGCCGTGGAACCCCCAACGGGTAGAGCAGCGTATTGGGCGGTGCCACCGCTACGGTCAGCGATTTGATGTGGTGGTGATCAACTTCCTCAATAAGCGCAATGAGGCAGACCGGCGGGTACTGGAACTGTTGGCTGAGAAGTTTCACCTGTTTGATGGTTTGTTCGGCGCCTCAGATGAGGTGCTAGGTCGCATTGAGTCCGGCGTGGACATCGAGAAGCGGATCGCTGCTATCTATGACAGCTGCCGCGAGGAGTCAGAGATTGCAGCGGCCTTCGACGCCCTGCAGAAAGAGCTGGAAGGTACCATCAATCAGAAGATGCAGGAAACCCAGGAAAAGTTACTGGAACATTTTGATGCTCAGATTCACGACCTCCTGAAGATCCAGCGCCAGCGTGCGGAAGAACAACTTGATCGAATCAGTCGCCTGTTCTGGCAACTGACCCAGCACCGCCTGAAAGACTGCGCCGAATTTGAACAGGAGGCGCTGCGTTTTACCCTTGAGCCGTCCCCCATCAAAGAAGCGCCGAGTGGGCAGTATGCGCTGATCCAGAAAGGGGAGGCGCTCCCTGAGCACTGCCACCTCTACCGTTTGAGCCATCCCTTGGGGGAATATGTACTCGATTCTGCACGTCGGCAGACGACTCCGGCGGTCGCCTTGCGCTTTGACCTGAGTAACCATGCGGTCAAACTTTCCGCGCTGGAGCCGCTGGTAGGGCAGTCGGGATGGCTTGAATTGAACCTGCTGGAACTGGATAGCTTCCAACGTGAGGAGTATTTGGTTTTCACGGCGTTTACAGACGACCGAACCCTCTTGGATCAGGAGCATTGTGCCCAGCTCTTTCAGCTCGCAGCAACAGCCTCACCGCTGGAGGACGCACAACAAAAGAGTGATGCCGTCGCGTACCTGGAAGCCACCGCCAAACGGCAGCTGGATGCCTGCCTTAGCAAGGCCTTGGACGAGAACAACCAATACTTTCACCGGGAGCGAGAGAAGCTGGATGCCTGGGCGCAGGATCAGGTCAGCAGTGCTGAAGCGAAGCTGGATGACACCCGCACGGAATTGAAAGACGCCAAGAAACAGGCCCGGCTGGCAGTCACCGTCGAAGAGCAGAAGCAGGCTCAGGAGAAGGGCAAGCAGCTGGAGCGCCAGCAGCGCAAGCAGCGGCAAGAAATCTTTGATGTGGAAGATGAGATTGAGGAACGGCGCGACAGCCTGATTGACGCATTGGAGCGCCAGATGCACCAGCGCAGCAATAGCCACCAACTGTTCCGAGTTCGCTGGCAACTGGTCTAAGCTGGCGCCTAGTGACGGGCAGGATGGGCCTCTTCTTAAAAACAGCCGCACCTGTCATAATTTTGTTCGCCATAAGGGTTATTTTCTGAATAATTGACGCGGAAAGGCAGTCTGCGTATAAAAATCATAGAATATTCAGGTAAGCGGCAATTTTATCGAATACGCGTCGATTTTCACGAGCCCCTTGGGCCTGGCGTCGCCGCCTCAATCACACTACGGGAGTGTCATGCGAACCAAGGCCGGATACATCTGGTTGGTAGAAACCTATACGCTGCCGGTTGTCGGCTTGGAGCGTCACTGCTTCATCGATACCTCGGAGCGGAACCGCTCTGAAAAAGATCTGGGGCAGCAGGTACTTATGCTGTTTGCCGGCAGCTACCAACCGGAAGACACGCTTGCGGGGCATCTGCAGTTTGCCCTTCGTTACGAAGGAGTAAACCTGCAGGTTCTTAGCCTGCTTTTTGATGTCTGCGACCCGACTGAGCTTTGCCGCTGGCTGAGCGATAGTCCAACCTCGGCCTATGCCCGTCGTGCAGCGTTTTTCTACGAGTGGCTGACCAATAAGCCCCTGCCAATGGAAGATCCCGTGCCTGGCAAGACCCGCTACGTTGAGGCACTGGATACGGGCTTCCAGTTTGGTAGTGGGGTGATACAGCGTAGTGAGCGATTCAGGGTAATCGACAACCTACCTGGTACAAGGGAGTTTTGCCCCTTAGTGCGCAAAACGGAGTATCTCGCCGGGATGGTTGAGAAAGACCTGAAGCAGCGCACTCGGGACACCCTGGGGCGCTACGACCCAGACCTGCTGCGCCGAGCGGCCGCATTTTTGTATCTGAAAGAAACCCAATCCTCATTTGAGGTCGAGCGGGAGAAACCCTCAGCTGAGCGAACCCAGCGTTTTGCCGATCTCCTGCGCCAAGCAGATACCGGTCTGCCCTTGGACGAGGAACGCTTTATCCAGTTGCAGAACGCGATTATCGACCCGCGCTTTCACGAATACACCTGGCGGAGCCAGCAGAACTGGATCGGTAAAGACTGGGGCTACCGGCAGCTCATCGACTTTGTGCCACCGCGGCCGGAAGATCTCCCAAGCCTCATGGAGGGACTCCAGCGAACGGCTGAGAAAGCCCGGCTGCTCAATTTTGTGCAGAACGTCTCGGGAGAGGTTGTTTCACCGGCTAGCCAGAAGGCCATGCGCGAGAAGTGCGACCCCGTGGTCTACGCCGCCATCGTGGCTTTCGGCTTTGTCTTCATCCACCCCTTTATGGATGGCAATGGGCGCATCCACCGCTACCTGATTCACGACGTACTGGCTAACGCGGGCTTTACGCCCCGAGGCATCGTGTTGCCCGTCTCGGCGGTTATTCTGGCGAATCTGGATGAGTACATCAGTGTGCTGGAGGCTTTTTCCAAACCCGTGAGAGAGCGCACCCAATACGCACCGGACACGCCTGAGATTGCCGCCACCGGCAACGACGCCGTTTACTTCCGCTATTTTGATGCGACGCCGCAAGCAGAGTTTTTGTATAAGGCGCTGGAACGCACAGTCGACGTCGACCTACAGCAAGAGATCGACTTCCTGCTCGGGTTCGACCGTGCCTGGCATAAGCTGAACCCTTTGCTGGATTGGCCACCACACAGCCTTGATTTATTTATTCGGGTCGTCCACCAGAATGACGGCCAGTTGTCGAAAGGGAAAAAGAAAAGTCACTTTTACTGGATGACCGACAGTGAGGTGCAAGAAGCGGAGGCCCTAGTCAAAGAGGCCTTTGATTCAATCGAACACTAAACCATAACGTATAAGTCCGCGCCTGCACTGATACCGTGTAGGCCTGTATTAGGGAAGCAAGACACCATGAGTA
>NZ_JBVBUV010000056.1:0-25670 GCF_057445395.1 Litorivivens sp. | reverse complement strand
GCTCGCACAGCGACGGCAGCGACCGTTTAAGCGGACAGTTTGAGCTGGGCGCTTTCGCTGGAAGAGGGTTTTTCTCAAGCCAGCATCTGGTCAGGGATATCACCAGCGCCGAGCGAAACACCGTGCGACTTGAAACCAACTTGCGCATAGACTGGCCCGAGCAGATGCGCTCGATGATTATAGGCGACACGTTGAGCGAGGCCGGTGCCTGGGGACGGCCAGCGCGATTTGGTGGCCTCAAGTGGGGAACAGATTTCTCAACCCAACCTGGCTTTATCACTTTTCCGACCGAGCTCATTGCCGGGGAAACAGTGGTGCCTTCAACCGTCGATATCTTCGTCAATAATGCGCGGCGTTCCAGTGCCCCGGTAGAGCCCGGACCGTTCGCCATTACTGAGGTACCGGTTGTAACCGGCGCCGGTGAAATGCGGGTTGTCACCCGCGATTTGTTCGGCCGTGAGTCCGTCGTCAGCAGGCCCTTCTACGCAAGTTCGCGACTGCTCAAGTCTGGCTTGCACGAATACAGCTATGAATTGGGTGTATTGCGGCAGGCATTTACCCGTCAGAGCAACGACTATGCTGGCGGCTTTGCCAGCGGCACGCATCGCTACGGATTCACCCGCTGGTTTACCGGCGAGCTACGCGGCGAAGCCAGTGCCGACCATCAGACGGTTGGACTGGCCACGAATCTGGTATGGCCCGCCATTGCCGAATTCGATTTTGCTTTGGCCGGAAGCCTCAATCGCGATGGACAGGGTGGCGACCTTGCCGCTGTCGGCTTCCGGAGACAGGCACAACGTTTCAGTTTCGGGGCGAGCGCAATCTGGCGAAGCGAGCGTTTTACGCAATTGGGTAGCAACCCGACAAAGCCGCCGGATGCACGCGAGTCGACGGTCTACGCTGCGCTGGGTTTGGGCGAAGCTGGCAACCTCTCGGTAAGCCACGTGCAACGGGTCAGCCGCGACAACAGTGATATCGAATTCGCCACACTGCAGTACTCCATCAGTCTTGCGCGGCAGGCAAACCTTCGGTTCAGCTTTCTCGAACCATTAAGTGATGACCTTGAGCGCACCGCAAGTGCCGCCCTCTCAATGCCACTGGGGCGGCGAACCTCTGGTATGGTTAGCGCGCGCCGACGAGCTGACGTCACTACCGGTCGCATTGAGGCGCGAAAGAATCTGCCCGCCGGAAACGGCTTCGGCTATCATGTTTCTGCTGAAACCGGCGACATCGAGCGACTGGAAGCCGGCACCAGCTGGCGTAACAGCGCAGGCCTACTGACAGCTCAGGCCGCCCAGCTGGGTTCCTTTCGCGAATACCGGGCTTCGTTTGATGGCGGAATCGCCCTGATGAACGGTGGCCCCTATTTCAGTCAACGGCTGGACCAAAGCTTCGCACTGGTGGAGGTGCCAACCATGGAAGGGGTGTCTATCTACCGCGATAATCAGCATTTGGCGACAACCAATCGCGAAGGAAAAGCACTGGTACCCGGTTTGCGCGATTACCAGAAAAACCGTATTCGCCTTGGCGATGCCATGCTGCCCCTCAACATTGAGGTGGCCTCGCTGGAACAGACAACCATTCCACCATTCCGGCAAGGAGTAACGCTGACTTTCGCTATCAAGCCCGCACGCTGGGTTGGCTTTCGGTTAATGGACGCGAACAATCTGCCGGTACCTGCAGGCGCCCAGTTGCTGAACACAGTGTCGGGCGAACAATCCATTGTCGGCGCCAATGGTCAGGGATACATCGAAATCGATCCCGGCGCACATGAGATGCAAAGCTGGTGGCATGGTCATCACTGCCGGTTCACGCTGATCGTGCCCGACGGGGCCGAACCCATGCCGGATCTGGGAAGCGTGGTATGCCAATGAATAAGAAGCCGACAATAGCATTACGACCCCTGCTGGCCGGCCTGGCCCTGCTCTTCTGGGCACTCCCGGCAGCTAGCCAGTGCAGCGTAAGTGCCAGCAGCGTTGCCTACGGCAGCTATGACCCACTGGCCGCACTGCCCGTAGACAGCGTCGGTACGGTAACCGTCAGTTGCGCACTGTCGCTCGGCTACAACATTGCCCTGTCAACCGGTGGTGCCGGCAGTTTTTCACCACGGAAGCTCAGCAATGGCCCCGACACACTAAACTACAACCTTTATACCGACCCGACGTATCTGACCATCTGGGGCGATGGCAGCGGCGGTACCGCCACCGTATCCGGCGCCATCGGCCTCCTGCTGTTACCCATCAATCACACCGTGTACGGCCGTATTCCCGGAGGCCAGAATGCGGCGGCCGGCTCCTACTCCGATACCATTACGGTAACAGTCACGTACTGACAATCTCCGCTGACCGGCTATTTTCGTCAGCCAATATCAAGATTAGGTTGCGTGGGAAACAAACACTGCAAGATCAGCAAACGCAACATTATTCCGGCTGTTGTGCGCTAGCACCTAGGTTCAGAAAAGCCCCGAAGGATCACGTCTTAAGATTATTTAGCCGCAACAACCAACATCTATATTCTTTTCCCTTCGCATTATTGTCCACCAAAGTCGCGAGAGGACATCTTTTGTTTTTTAAAATCAAGCGGCTAACTATCTATGTCACATAACGCTATTTTTATGCACTAGGATTTTGATCAAACCGCACACCGAACCGAAGAAGTTACCGCTGTTGCCGCCGCAGGAATTCAATCCTATTGTTAATAACGTAGATTCTGCGGTGTTGTGATAGCCCGACAATCAACTCCGCGATATCAGACAAAAAACCCTACAAACCATCGCAAAACCGAAGGTGCGTTATGACCAAGCTATCGGAAATTGAAGGCATCGGCGACACTTATTCCAGCAAACTAACTAATGCCGGAATCTCGTCGATTGAGTCTCTGCTCGACAACTGCTGCGAAAAAAACGGACGACGAGATTTAGCGGACCGTTCAGGCATTAGTGAAAAAAGAATTCTGGAATGGGTGAACCGTGCTGACCTGACCCGCGTGAAAGGCGTTAGCACACAGTATGCCGACCTGCTAGAACATGCAGGCGTGGATACAGTACCGGAACTCGCTCAACGTAACGCGGAAAACCTGCACCACAAGATGGCTGAGTGCAATGAGCAGAAACATCTGGTGCGCAAGGTTCCATCGCTGACTCAGGTCAAAAGCTGGATTGAGCAGGCCAAAACACTGCCGCGTAAGGTTACCCACTAACCCGACACGGTCTATCTCAGAACCTTACCTAACCGCGCGCTTTACAGCGCGTGGTCACGGTGTTTGTTCTACAAGAAATTGACGGTAGCGTTCAGCGCTCTCACCTGCTATTTCAAGCATAGGCATGTGGCCTATACCATCCCATATAGTCACTTCAATCTGAGGCACGTTCGCGCGCCATATATCAACGCTACTTACATGAATGAGCTTGTCTTCACGCCCCCAGAGCAGCAATGTCGGTTTGTTCAGTTGTGACAGGCGATCTTCCAGCGATGCACTACGCTGTAGATCTTCATAGATTTTATCCAATTGCGGTTTGCGCTGTTGATAGTCTTGCGCCATGGCGTCCAGAACAACACCTGGCAACCACGGTGGCTTCGCCATGGTCATCGAGAAAAACTCGCTAAACTGCTCCCGGTTGTTAACCAGAAACGGGTTACGACCCGCAGCCAGCATTTTCTCCATTTCGCTGGGTACCGGTGAGGCAACGCCTGCAGGGTCAACAAGGGCAACCGTACGGGTACGCTCGGGAAAGCGCAGCGCAAAATCGGCACTGATAAACCCACCCATGGAATTTCCAATAATATGCACCGCGTCGATATTCATGGCGTCGAGTAAGTCGACCAGTCTTTTAGACTGAGCTTCAACGCTAAAATCCCATGCTGAGTTGAATTCGGTTTCACCATGGCCAGCCATATCCGGGATGACCACTCGAAATTCATCCGTAAAATGACGGGCGAAACGCAACCACACGGTTTTATCAGCGCTGTAGCCATGCAACATCAGAATAACGGGTTTATCCGTGTTTTCTGCTTCGAAATAAACAACATCGAGTTCGCCAAGACGCTTGCGCTTTTTGTCGAAGCCATAAACAAACGCTTCGGTTGCCATTGTGGTGCGATATAGCACGTCACCAATCATGGGGTAGGTAATGGCTGTCCAGGCACCAGCGGCAGCAACCAATAAGGCGATGATAATTCGCATAACCATGAAGAGATCGTCCTGTTGTTATTTGTTCGGGTAGTGGCGGGTATCGATAATATTTTTCATCTCGCGCCAGATAACGCTACTCAATATACCCAGCGGCAATAGCCGTGCTGCAAGCGCGGATTTACGCGAGCCCGCTCCAAAGACCAGCCGGTGGCGCTTTTTTCGGATAGCGGCGATAAGCGCTTCCACAAAAGCTTCGGGTGATGTGGTCAGATAATGCTGTGCAAAGCGCTGATTGAAATCGTGACGGGCGATGTTGGTGGCAATGCCACCCGGATGCGCAAGCAGTACATTCACTGGGCTGCCTTTGAGTTCGCACATCAGCGCTTCGGTATAGCCGCGCACCGCAAATTTACTACCGCAATAATCCGTGTGATTTGGCGTGCCGATAAGGCCAAAAATACTGGATACATTTACCAGCCAGGATTCATCGTGCGATTGCAGCTGCGCTAAAAATGCCTGGGTGCCATGTACTACACCAAAATAATTTACTTCCATGACCCGCCGATAGGTGTCCAGCGACGTTTTCCAGCTCGGCTGCGCGCTGCCTTCGATACCAGCGTTATTGATAACGATATGCGCGGGCCCAAGCTCGGCCTCTACGCGTTGCGAAAACTCAAGGACCTCGTTCGCATCAGCAACATCGACATGCATGAACAAACAGTGATCGGCACGAATCAGACGCTGGGTTTCCGCCAGCGCCTCGCGATCAACATCACACAGGGCCACCTTGCACCCAAGGGCAGCGAACGCCTTTGCATAGGCGCGGCCCATTCCGGAACCTGCGCCGGTAATGACAACCGTTTTGCCGGTAAAATCTTGCATAATTATCCCGTTATGAATTGGCGGTAGTTAACGCGAAATAGTGGTCGGCCTCCGAGAACTGCCTGGCCCAGCGCCGATACGTAAAGCTGAAGCCAGGAAACATGGCAATCACATGCCCGCTCTCGCTCTGATACCAACTGTGGCAACCGCCAGTTTTCCACACGGTGCGCTCCATTTCAGAGTGGATCAGCTCGGTGTAGCGTGACTCAGCAGTTTCACGTACCTCAATACTCTGAGCTCCCGAGCGTCGTACTTCGTTGATACACCGCATGATGTATTCCATCTGCGACTCAATGATAAACAGCGCCGATGTATGTCCAATACCGGTATTGGGCCCCGTGACGATAAAGAAGTTGGGAAAGCCGGGAACCGTAGTGCCGAGATAGGCCCGAGGAAAGGTACTCCAGTAATCACTGAGTTTGGCGCCGTTCTTGCCAATGACGGGATAGGAAATCAGTCCGTCCGTTGCGTCGTAGCCCGTGGAATACACAATCAGATCCAACGCTACTTCCTGCCCTGTTTGCGTAACCACGCCGGTTTTGGTCAGTCGCGCAATGCTGTCTGCATTGTCATGCAAGGTCACATTCGGCCTGGAAAGTGCGGGATACAGTGTGTCAGACAGGATGATACGCTTGCAGCCGATGGTGTACTGAGGTGTCAGTTTGCGGCGCAACTCCGGGTCGGTTAACTGTTTATTAATGAGTTTCATCGCACGCCGCCGCGCCACCAGGTTCAAAAAGGCTTTGGAATACTTAAACCCCAGCACGCGCCCTTCCAAAGCCCAATAAACGATTTTTCGCAGCAACTGATAGAAGAAGGGGCGCTGCAACAAGCGCCGCTGCCACGGCTTGAAGCGGTAGTCCGGCCTGGGAATGACCCAATGCGGTGTACGCTGAAAAACATGCAGTTCCGCAACGTCTTCGGCTATCGCGGGAATAACCTGTGCAGCACTGGCGCCACTACCAATAACAGCTACCCGCTTGCCCCGGTGATCGTAGTCATTGTTCCAATTGTTGGTGTGAAAACTCTCCCCGGAAAATTCTTCGCTCCCCGGAAAGGAAGGTGTCACCGGTGTACTCAGGGGGCCGGAGGCGTTGATAACAAACTTCGCAAAGACCACTTGGTTATCACTGCTGCAGATTTCCCATTCATGGCTGCTTTCGTGCCATACGATCTTAGACACATTCCAGTTGGTTTGGGTTTTTTTGGCGAGACCATGCTTGTCGATAATGTATTGCGTATAACCGCGCAGCTCATCGCCTTCAGCGAACAGCTGCGACCAGTCGTAAGGCTCACTCGCTAGAGAATAGAGTACCGACTGCACATCTACTGCGGCGCCCGGGTATCGGTTCTGACACCAGGTACCGCCCATGAATGATCGCCGCTCGAGAATGGCAAAGTTTGAAATGCCCTGCTTCTTCAGGTTAATGGCGGCGCAAATGCCGCCGAACCCACTGCCAATGATTGCGACTTCAACGTTAGGACCCGAGCTGCTCATTGTTATTCTATCCGCTATGTGTTCGACGAGAACTTTCGGCGATCACCATACCGCTTACGAATAGAAATTTCGAGCTGGTTAAAAAATACTCGTTACGACCCCGGTTTCACTAGTCGATCACTAGATTGCCATTGTTCAGCAGTGAGTCAATGATGGTCTGGTCGGCCACGGTGCCACCAACGGTCAGATCAATACCTTGCAGGGTGATGTATTGTTCCACCGGACTGGCAGCGCTCCCCTCGGTGTGAATGGCAATCACTGTACTGCCAGCGCCGTCTGCCTGGAAACTCAGGTAATCGGTCAACGGGCCGTTTTCTTCGCCTTGCAAAAGGTCCGCGAGGTGCAGTACGTCGCCACCGGCACCAACGGTAAAGTCGAGCACGGTGTCTTGGGCGGGGTTCGTGTCGCTACCCTTATCATTGCTGTGCCAGATAAAGGTGTCGGGGCCGCTGCCCCCAGTCATGTGGTCGTTACCGGCGCCACCGATCAGGCTGTCACTGCCCGCATCGCCGAGCAGCGAATCGTTGCCGGCACCGCCAAGCAGCATATCATTGCCGGCGCCACCCTCCAGCTGATCAGTACCGTAGCCACCGTACAGGAGATCATTCCCATCGTCGCCGACGAGCACATCATTGCCGTCACCACCCTCTAGGCTGTCATCGCCGTCACCACCAATAAGGAAGTCAGCGCCAGCGCCGCCTAGCAGGCTGTCATTGCCCTCTCCGCCCGACAGATAATCATTCCCAGAGCGACCCAGCAGACTGTCGTTTCCTTCACCGCCACTAAGGATATCGTTGCCTTTGCCGCCGTCGAGGATATCGGCACCCAAGCCACCACTGATGGCGTCATTCAGGTCACCGCCGGCAATACTATCGATGCTGTCGGTGCCGGTGAGAGTATTGTCGATATTGTAGAGACTGAGATAGGCACTGTCGCTCTGTCCGTCACTGTCGGTCAGAACGTATGAGATCAGTTCCGGAGGAATCTGGCTCAGCGATGCTGCCGGTTGCGGACGGTAGCTGACGTTGAATAGCCCCGCATCCTTGCCAGAACCAATATACTCAATGTCCACCGACGTTACTGCCGAGTACTGCGACAGATCCAGTGACTCGCGGCCGTTGGTTTTCGCAGAAAATCTAAGGGTATCGACCGTATAAACACCATCACCATCGCTGTCATGCGTTACCGCCACCCGAACTTTGTCGCCGTACTTCGATTGAAAATCGTCAAAAGTCAGCACCAGATCCCGAACGCCTTGAGGCAACGCCGCGCTGTCGAAGGATACGAGGATGGCTTCACCATCACTGAGTAATTGCCCTTCACCACCTTCGACGCCAACACCATTGTGGTTGTAAACCAGGTTGTGTCCGCCGGCGCGAATACCGATATCAAAGTTTGCTGCGTCGACATTTGCCTGCGACGTTGTGTCTACGGAAAATTGCGCGAGCATTTCGGTATCGGGGCTGAAGCGGTAGTAACCCTGACTATTGAAGGTCAGTTGCGCGTTGTCAGCGCTATCATTGATGACGACCTGTGCAATCTCATTGCCGAAGACATCCTGCGTAACACTGTATTGCCAACTTAAAGAGCCCGCCGCTCCAGAGGCGGGAATTGAAGCGGCGTCAAAATCGAGATTGAGGATCTGATCGCGGAACGTTACTTGCGTTATATCCGCATCATCAATGAGCTTGTCGATGCCGCCGCCCTGGGTGGAAAACGGCGATATATTGGCACCGTAGGTTGGGCCTCCGTCGGTACCAAGCGCATTGATCACGTTACCTTCAGCGACATTGGGTGTCAGCTCGGAGTGGAGGTCGTGATTCGCCAGTGGCACACCGTCCACGATGTTAATGGTCGCGGTTGCTGAGGCAAGATCACCGTCGCCATCTTGCACGGTATAGTCAAATACCAGGCTGTTGCCCACATTATGGCTGGGTGAGCTCAGGGTGTATTCGGCGTCTGCGAAATCAAATGAAAACGTTCCGAGATCGAATCCCGGCACCGCTGGGCCAATAATCAGTGTGGCACCGTCAATCTCAAGGCCCGCCAACGCAGGCGTAACGCTGATAGCGGAACCGTCGTAACTGAAGGTATAGTCGGTACCGCCAATATTCATTGATATTTCGCTAACGTAACCTTCATCGGCACCAAACCCAAGGTTCTTAATGCCATCGGTGATCACGACCGAACCACCAAAACCGACCGGAACGGTGTTGAGCAGTTCAGTCTCGAGCTCGTTGATGTCTGCCACAAATATGGCGTCGTCGGAGGTTGCCCCCCCTTTCTGCAATGCATCCACATTGTGAATGAAGTTTAGGTCGGCACTGCCGTCCTCCATTCCAGGCCCAACACCAACCGCATAAGAACTAATGCCATTGCTATTCACAAAGGTATCAAAACCTCCCCCAATAGGTGAGGAACTGGAAACACCGTCTGATATGAAATAGGAAATGT
Source organism: Litorivivens sp. (assembly GCF_057445395.1). Classification (NCBI taxonomy): domain Bacteria; kingdom Pseudomonadati; phylum Pseudomonadota; class Gammaproteobacteria; genus Litorivivens; species Litorivivens sp. Next base: position 16,705 of record NZ_JBVBUV010000056.1, on the reverse strand, counting down.
TCTGCACATTGTCGGCAGGGTTCTGTGCAGCGAGGTCGCTCGCCAATTCGCTTTGCAGTTGATCCAGCGCATCCACATAGTCTGTTGACCCGACCGCCGTGAGCCCATCAACAGCCCCTGCAATTCCACTGAAGGTGCTATAGGTACCGACAAGCGTTGGGCTACCGGCAAACTTGATCAGCGTTATCGAAACCTGCGACGACTGATTAAAAAACTCGGCCGCAAGTGCCTTCAACGCGTCTTTCGACACATCAAGACGACTAGGTTCACCGGCAGGTGGTGCAGAATTGTTGGTCAAGGACCAGTTCATACTGCCCGAGGTATCCATCGTAACAACTACGTTGAATATCTGTTCAGCCGACTCGGATACTTCTGCGTTGATCGGGTTGGCGAAGGGTGCATCATCGACAACTGTGATTTTTAGTGACTCAGTGTGCTGCACCCCATTCTCGGTAAAGGTGTAAGAGAATATTTCTTCTACGTCGCTACCACTGCTGTCTGGGCCATTCAATACATAGGTATAGTCACCGGCACTGTGATTGGGTGGGTTATCACTCGCATAGACGGTGAGTGTACCCAAAGACGTGGTCAAGGTGATGACGCCAGAGGTCGGAAGCACACCGTTGATGCTGTCAATTGTAGTGCCTGCACTCGCGATAGGATCGTCCGCTAGGAGGTTGCCATTGGCTGTTGTGGAACCCATGCCGGTGCCACCGGGCAATGCGCTTTCGAAAACCTCAGCGGTGTTGCTATTGGTTTCACCCACCACCAAGGTGGTGCTTGCGGATGACGTCAACGAACCATCGCTTACCTCGTAGCTAAACTGGGCAGTGCCGGTAGTCGAGCCTGCGTCAAACTGCAGAGAACCCAGCTCCTCCAGTGTCAGCGTATCGCCTACGGCCACCGCGCTACCGTCTGCCAGGGTGATACTTCCCACGGATGTTGGCAAATCCGTTATCGTGATGGTCAGCAAATCATCGTCGGCATCAGGGTCTGTCGGCGCTGATATGTTGATAGCATTATCCTGACTCCCTGGCTCCACATACACCGTATTGTCAAAGGCGTCGGGCGCATCATTTACCGGGATAACTGTAATACCGCCACTGTCGCTGCCAAACACGTTATTCATCGATTCGTCATAGGCTTCGACCGTTAACAGGCGTGGCGCCGAGCTGGGATTGTCAGACGCATTGAAGTAAGTCAGCGACTGCAGGACACCAAGGTATTCGTTAATATCTGCGCCACCGGTTAAGGTTGCAGACCAGACCTTGCCACTTACTGACGTTGTAATCGACACACCCGTGCCGGCAGTCGCGAATACTAGACTGTCCTGCGTCGAAATAAACCCATCCATCTTAACCACGACATGAGACAAACCGCTGCTATCAGCATCGCTGATTTGAATCCCGCCCAGCACTTTTGTCGGAACATCGTTTTCGACATAGCGAGTGTCCGGCGCATTATCTACGACCGGCGCCGCCTGAGAAGTTTGGCCAACGGCAATGGTTACGGTTGCCGTGTCCATCTCACCGTCACTATCGGTGAGTGTGTAAGTAAAGCTGTCTGTTCCTGCGAAACCGGGCTGAGGTGTATAGGTATAGGTGCCGTCACCATTGTCGGTAACCGTGCCATTACTTCCCTGGGTAAAAGCCGTTATTGAAGCGCCGTCAACAATCGTGTCGTTAAGCAGCAAGTCGGTCATCAGCAGCGGTGTATTTTCAGCCGTGAGGTAGCCATCATCTGCTGCGTTAGGTGCGCCACCATTTGCCGCAATGGTTCCCACCCCTTGTATGCCGTAGACCGTAGTATGTGCCGAAGTGGCAAAGTTTACGGTTTGGCTGAAATTGCTCAGGTCTACGCTAAAGGTTTCATCACCTTCATAGATATTACTGTCGGCATTGATGGTGACACTGATGGTTGCCGTGTTTGAACCTGCCGCTACAACACCTTGCGTCAAAGCAATAGCCTGATAATCCTGTCCGCCAGTTGCACTAACGTCTGTGGTGACAAAGTCGAATGTGAAATCAGTCGCCAGCGACTTATCGAGTGTCACGGTGAATGTTATGGTCGCAGTTCCCGTTGCCGGTTCGCGCACAATAACATCGTCAATAGTCACTGTTGGAATGCTTGAGAGCGAAATCGTCGTCAATGCCGGATTGCTGACGTTTTGCCCATCAGATACAACAACTTCTATTTCGCGCGTTGCATCAGACACCGAACCATTGTTTTCGTACTGAATTGCTCTAATAGCCAATTGATAGTCTGCGAGGCTGGCTGTGCCGGTTAACGTAACCACACCCGTATCCGGGTCGTACGTAGAGGCGGAAATTCCCGCCGGCAACGCACCAACAATAAGCACGTCGCCTGCTTCAGCGTTAGTCAACGTGATAGTGGCCTGCTCAAGATTCGCGCTGTCGACATCGGTTATTACAATGTCGCTATCAGCGACGGATACCGCGTACGCCCCTTCGGAAAAGCTCGTTGCGTAGTCTGTGCCTGCAGTGTCGCCATCAAGATCCAATTGGGGAGGAACCTGATGGGTCGAGGTTGTCGTTGCCGTAAATACATTTCCTGCGTCGTCACTGCCCGAGACGGTCGCAACAAAGCTGGTCTGGGCAGCAAGATCACTGCCTTCAACGGTAATGGCAAAGGTGCCGTCAGCCAACACAAAGCCACTGTAGTCTTTCTGGTTGATCGTGAACGAAACCGTATCTCCGGGAGCAGCATCACCGCCCACTGAGCCTGTTACCACAATAGAGTCGGCAGCCTCCTGGGCTGACACAACATCGTCTGCGGTAATATTGTCGACTTCGATCGTAGCGCTCGCCGTAGTATCAACGGTGTAGTCGCGAGTATCGGAAGCACTAAACGGATTGCCTGCGTCATCTGTGCCAGTCACGGTTGCGGAAGCCGTGCCATCGGTCAGCAGCGCAACTGCCACCGCCGGAACGACCACGCTGAAGGTTGTGTTGTCCGCGTTAACAGTGGACTGATAATCCACTCCGCCGATGGTGACAGTCACACTGTCGCCAGCGGCGGCATCGCCAATGACCGTGCCACTGATAGTCAGGTCAGAACCCGATTCCTGCGCATTGATAATGTCGTCACCGGCAATTACATCCAGTGAGACACCAGCTGACGCCGAACCATCAACGGTGTAATCGCGGGAATCGGAAGCACTAAACGGATTGCCTGCAACATCGGTGCCAATCACAGTTGCCGAAGCTGTGCCGTCGGTCAACAAGGCAACAGCCGCTGCAGGAATAACCACACTGAAGGTTGTGTTATCCGCATTAACAGTGGATTGATAATCCACTCCGCCAATGGTGACGGTCACGCTATCACCTGCGGCAGCATCACCACTGACGGTGCCACGGATAGTCAGATCGGAACCGGATTCTTGCGCATTGATAATGTCATCACCGGCAATTACATCCAGTGAGACACCAGCTGACGCCGAACCATCAACGGTGTAATCGCGGGTATCGGAAGCACTAAACGGATTGCCTGCGTCATCGGTGCCAGTCACGGTTGCGGAAGCCGTGCCATCGGTTAACAAGGCAACAGCCGCCGCCGGAACGACCACGCTGAAGGTTGTGTTGTCCGCGTTAACAGTGGACTTATAATCCACTCCGCCGATGGTGACAGTCACACTGTCGCCAGCGGCGGCATCGCCACTGACCGTGCCATAGATGGTCAGATCCGAGCCGGATTCTTGTGCATTGATAATATCGTCGCCCGCAATCACATCCAGTGAAACACCAGCAGTCGCTGCTGTATCAACGGTGTAATCGCGAGTATCGGAAGCACTAAACGGAGTACCAACATCATCGGTGCCCGTTACGGTCGCGGAAGCCGCACCGTCGGCCAGTAGGGCGACGGCTGCAGCGGGAATCACTACACTGAAAGTTGTATTGTCAGCATTAACCGTTGCGCTGTAATCGACCCCGCCGATGGTCACAGTAACGCTATCGCCAGCGGCGGCATCGCCACTGACCGCGCCACTGATAGTCAGGTCAGAACCCGATTCCTGAGCATTGATGATGTCGTCGCCCGCAATCACATCCAGTGAAACACCTGCAGTCGCTGTTTTATCAACGGTGTAGTCGCGCGTGTTTGTAGAAGTAAACGGATTACCGGCTTCATCCGTGCCAGTCACCGTCACAATGGCGGAACCATTTACAAGATTGCCCACCGCTCCAGCGGGAATCACCACACTGAAAGTCGTATTGTCGGCATTGACGGTGGCGGTGTAGTCGACTCCGCCTATGGTAACCGTCACGCTATCACCGGCGGCGGCATCGCCGCCAACGGTGCCACTGATCGTCAGGTCAGCCCCCAACTCCTGCGCATTGATAATGTCGTCGCCCGCAATTACATCCAGCGCGACACCAGCTGACGCTGAGCCATCAACGGTGTAGTCACGAGTATCGGAAGCACTAAACGGAATACCCGCGTCATTGGTGCCCGTTACGGTTGCCGAAGCCGTACCGTCGGTCAGCAGGGCAACGGCCGCAGCGGGAATCACCACACTGAAAGTTGTGTTATCTGCATTGACGGCAGTCAGGTAATCCACGCCACCAATGGTCACTGTAACGCCATCGCCAGCAGCAGCATCGCCACTGACGGTGCCAGAGATCGTCAGATCAGAACCCAACTCCTGCGCATTGATAATGTCGTCGCCCGCAATCACATCCAGTGCGATAGTCGCGTTGCCGAAACTGCTAGGAACTGCAGGTGTTTCCTGCCCCACATTAATGCTGTTGTTAGGTGTTGAACCAGGAGCAACGGCGGCTGTGTCTGCGAAATCCAGCAACCAGCTATCTACCTGCCCCTCTCTGCCTTCACGCTCATAAGACGCCTGCTGGTTAAGGCCATCACCACCCAACGATGCCTGCCCGCCACCGGCGGTGGGCTCTAAAGCCTCTACATCGCGACCCGCGAGCAGCGCTTGTTGCAAAGCGAGTATCTGGTCAGTGTCCTCATTGGGGTAGGCGCCACTGGAGAAGCTGACACTGTCGTCTATCTGTACGGCAGCATAGGGCTCAAGGTGAAGCTGCTCACCACTGGCAAAACTCACTACCACTGTGGAGTTACCGGCCGTCGTCAGCAGATCACCCTCGCGTACCGGATCACCTTTAACGACCGCACGACTGATGCCATCAGCACCTTTAAGAATCACTTCACCGACGACTTCCCGAATAAACCCCACATGCTCTGCCATGATCAACGCCTAACCTTTATGTTGATTACCAAGCGTAAGAGATTCACGGCCCCTTGGGACTGTACCCAGGTACTAGCGCAACTCAGGACATATACGTAGATTGCCTATTCACTGATCAGATTGAAGGCTGGAACTGGCAGAGGGATTGGAGAGTTATACTGGGACGCTGGCGTGGAGCGGCTAATTGGACCGCTTAATTGGAAAGCTGAAATGAAAGGTTGGATTAAAAAGCTATGAAATCATGCTATCGCGATTGAACCGACGCAAAAGCTCAGCACGACCAGTGACTCCAGTTTTGCTATAGATGTTGGTCAGGTGGGCTTTGACGGTGCGCTCAGTAACGCCACACGCTGAGGCAATATCACGGTTAGATCGCCCTTCTACAAGCCGGGAAACTATCTCCCTTTCTCGCTCCGTTAACTGCGCTAACACGGCTTCAGATTGAGGGCCGTTAATAGACGACAATTGTTGCTGGGCGAGTAAAAACACGTCCTGCAACATTTGGGGCGGAAACCAGCTGCCACCCTGTTGCAACAACGACACCAGCTGTTGATAGTGCTGCCGCACCATATAGCTATTGCAGTAGGCTTTTACGTTGTTCTGCACGCAGGCCACCAGCTGATCTACGCAAGGTTGGTCGTCGGCGACGCATATCTGTTCGCTCACCTTTACTGCGCGCTCCATAAGCGCAGGCCACTCCGCCAAAGCAAATGACTGCCTGTGCAACACAAGCAGCGTGCCGGGACCACCGTCAATGTCAGCGAGATCCTCTGAAAATTGCAGCGGCGGGGGCAGACTATTCACAAGATGCTGTTTAAAAGCCTGACTGCGCGTATATACCCGTATCCTCATCTATTGTTCTCGTAACGCATTCTGCAGACCACGATTTATCGGTTTCAGCAAATAACTGAGTATCGTTTTCTTACCTGTTACAACGTCAATCTCAGTCGTCATTCCAACCTTGATGGGCAGACGACCCTCAGTTTTACCCAGATAATCGCGGTCAGGTGCTATGCGCACTATATAGAAACTACTGCCGTCGTCGTCAGTGATTGTGTCGGCACTGATAAACTTTACCAGGCCCGTGAGGCTACCGTGAATTGCAAAGTCGTAGGCGGAAAACTTTAATCTGGCCAACTGACCAACTTCTATCGTGGCAATATCCGCCGGCTTAATTCTCGCCTCAACCAATAGCGAATCGCCAAGTGGCACAATCTCCAGAACGTGCGTGCCAGGCTGAACCACTCCCCCCAGCGAATTTGCGTGCAAGCGTTTTACAACACCATTAACCGGCGAGCGCAGTACCGTTCGCATAACCCGGTCCTCCAGGGCATTCTGCGCCTGCTCTATACGCGAGATTTCAGCCAGAACCTCGTTGAGCTCGCGCTTGGCCTCATTTCTGAAATCAAGTTCGCTTTGACCGAGCTTGCCGCGAGCTTCTTCAATCGATGAACGCAACCGCGGAACCGTAATGGACGAAATCTCGATCTCACCCTCCAGCTCAGATTCACGTTGCCGAAGCTGCAGAAATTCAACTTCGCTGATAATTTTTTCCTGCATCAGCGGTTTTTTAATCGCAATTTCTTCGCGCACCAGTTTCAGCGTTCGCTGTAATTGCCGCAGTTTTGACTGGGCTTCTTCCAGGCTACGCTGCTGTTGCTGAATTTGCTGTCGGTAAATCGACAATGTTTCCACCAGTTGCTGTCGATTACTCTGGAATAGACTCTTCTCAGAGTTGATCAGCGCAACGACTTCTGGTGATACAGCATCTCCATCATCAAACTCATCATCAAACGCTTCTGCTTGCAGGCGCTTACTCCTGGCGACAAGCTCAAAGTACTTAAGTCGGTTTTCCTGGAATGAACTGGCAAAGGCCACATCACTCAGCTTTAGCAGGGGCTGATTCATTTTGACAAGGTCGCCCTCCCTCACCAGAATCTCCGCTACTACACCGCCTTCCAAACTCTGTACCTGTTGCACCTGCCTAGCGGGTATCACTTTACCGCCACCGCGAACCACCACATCCAACTCAGCCCAGGCCGCCCACACCAACGCAACCACGACCAGTGCCACCATCACATACAACACCGTGAGCAGCTGCTTGGGAGAACGTTCAAGCACGGCAGCAGATAGGCTGCGCATATAGGCCAAATCGCTATCATCATAGCTCTGACGTTTACTATTCAGCGCCATCCTATTTACCCATCTTCTGTATCGCGGCAATGGTTTCTGCCTTCGGCCCATCCAGCAGGATCTGACCGTCTTCCACCACAATCAGCCTATCTACCAAATCGAGCATCGACGTTTTGTGTGTAATAACAATGAGAGTCTTATCACGGGTATAGCCGTGTAGCTGCCGCTTTACGTACTGCTCTGTAGAATTGTCCATATGGCTGGTTGGCTCATCCAGCACGATAATAGGCTCATCAAGCAAAATGGCGCGCCCCAGTGCAATGGCTTGGCGTTGACCGCCGGAAACCCACAAACCCTGTTCGCCAACCTGCGTGTCATAACCTCCAGGCAACTTGCCAACAAACTGGTCGACACCGGCAATGGCCGCGACTTTCAGCATTTGTTCGTCTGCCACCTGCGGGTTTCGATAGCATAAATTATCTCTGATCGAACCGCGCATCAGCTGAGGCTCTTGCGTCAGAAACGCGATATGCCGCCTCAAATCCGCCGGATCGATCTGCGCACTGTTAATGCCATCTATTGCGATAGTGCCTTCTGTAGGCTGGTAAAGGCCTATCAGCAGCTTTGCCAGCGAGCTTTTACCCGAACCAACCTTACCAATAATGGCGACCCGCTCACCTTCTCTTATGGACAGCGATATCGACTTCAGCGATGGCACGTCAGCGCCCGGATACGTAAAAGAAACAGACTTTAGCTCAATGTTCCCTTTGAAAATCGGTCGTCGCACATACTGACGCTTTTCATCCCGCTCAACCGGAAGATTCATAATGGAATCCAGGGTGTTAAAGGCCGATTTGGTTTGTTCATATTGCGTGACGAGTGCCGCCACTTGAGCCATCGGCGCTACGGCTCGCGAGGATAGCATCACCGCTGCGATCAACCCGCCGAGTGATAGTGATTGAGCCGAAATCATATAAACCCCGGCAGTCACGATGGCGACTGTGTTTAGCTGTACGAGAAACTGCGTGGTAACGGTTAGAGCATTCGACAGCATTCGACTACGAACAGATTTCTGTGCGATATCACCGGTCGCCTCTTCCCATATCCACTGTGAATGACTCGTTGCACCCAGCGACTTGATGGTTTGGATTGCGTGCAAACTTTCCACCAAGTGGGCGTTCTTCTCCGACATAGCCTCCTGCGTTTCTTCAACACTGCGTTGCAGCGGCTTGGCTATGTAGTAGCTGTGCAGTAGGAGTAAGACAATAATAGCGACCGGAATAAGCACTATCGGACCGCCAATCAACCCTATCAGCAGGAGCAGCAGCAGCGAAAATGGCATATCAACCAAAGCACTAATGGTGCTTGCCGTGAAGAAAGCACGAATGCTTTCAAACTCGCGTAGATTGCTGGCAAAGGCGCCAACGCTGCGCGGCCAAGCCTCCAGTTTCAAGTTCAGTACATGCTCGTAAAGTATCGACGACATAATGACGTCACTTTTCTTGCCGGCTGTCTCGAGAAAGATTACCCGGATGTAGCGCAACAATGCATCAAAGCAATAGACCGCAAGCACCCCAAGCGCCAGAACCCACAAGGTCTCATAGGCATTATTAGGAACCACGCGATCGTACACATTCATCACAAACAACGGCGTGGCCACAACGAACAAATTAATCAGCAACGACGCCAAAACAACGCCCGCAAAGGCCTCTTTGGATAGTTTTAGCGTGTCCCAGAACCAATGGTTAACGCGGGCCTGCCGTAAAACAGAATTGGATCCTAGGGCGGAAAGTTGCTTTTTAAGCAGAAAAGCATAGCCCATATACGACTGTTCAAGCTCGGAGATTTTTATCCAGCATTCAACCTCAGGCTCATTGGCGTAGATAACCAATGCTTCGCCGGACGTCGAGTCAACTTCTTCCAGGATACAGGCTTGACGGTCATTCAATAGCAGAATGCATGGCAACAAAAGATTGGATACATCGGCCAGGTCGCGCTTGATTAACCGTGACGAAAAGCCCGCTCGCTGGGCGACGCGTTGAAAGAGCCCTTTGGCATTTTCGACACTGAATAATTCAGGGCCTGCTTGACCGGGCTCAATCGGCAGGCCGGCGGTGAGAGAATCAATGGAGACACGCCGGCTGTAACGGCCGCTAAATGCAACCAGACACTCCAGCAGCGGGTCATAGGTTTTTTCCGATTGCGTCATTCAAATGATTCCGGTTTACCCAACAAATTTCCCTGCAAACCGTCGACATCCAGTAACTGCAGATGTTCCAGTAGAGACGCCTTATCAATGCCCACAGCGATAACGTTAATATTCAGTGTCGCTGTCAGGTTTCTGAAGGTTGCGTATACATCGTCTGCGCCATCGGCGGTTATACCTTTAAGCAAACGGGCGCTTACCTTCACATAATCCGGACTTATCTCCTGCAAGGTTGCAATCGGGTATTCCAGGTCAAAATGATCAATCCCGAAAAGCTGCCCAGACAGTCTAACTTGTTTGGCAACACGAGTAACGCTTTCCAGATCTCTCACCGCGGCGTGGTAAGGCACCTCCACCAGCAAGCTGCCAGGCCGCTTCTTGGCAACGGCAAGAATGCGTAACAGGTGCGCCATTTCGCCAAGATCCGACAGGAACAACTCGGGGAAATTCATCGCGATAGGTGCGTCGTGTACTCGACCTGCAATATCGCTCATCATTTCGCGCACGCGCGCATATATGGCCTGGGAAAATCCCAGCTTCTCTGCCATTGGCATAAACAGTCCGGCTTCCAGAGGCGCCCCATCGTCGTGCTGTATACGAACCAACATTTCCCGATGGACTAAACAATAGTTACGGTCAAAAACCGGCTGCGCCTCGAGATAAACTCGGCGATCAGCCAGCACACGCGTGAACCATGAAAACCACTCAGAATTACCCTCCGGCAATCGCCTGCCTGTGCTGTGGTGTGTTAGCGATTGGTAAGCGCTACCGGCATCTGCGGTTGCTAATAGAAGATCGATTTCCGAGAGCACCCCGGAAAGAGACTTACCTGGCTGCAATGCGGTGGATGCGGCGGATAGCTCAACGCGGGTTAGCGCCTTACCGTAGCGCCGCTGATATTCTGCAAATAGGTCACTAGCCCATTGCGATGCACCTTCAACCCGATCGCGAAGAAGTATTCCAAACTCGATATCACTCAACCTGCCAATAAGCACGGTGCCGTCAGGGGCGCTATCTTTCATCATACGTGCCATTTCCACCAGCATCTCGTCGGCCTGTGCATGACCGTGCCTTACCCGATAGTTCGCATAATCATTCAGCTTTATCACCAATAAAGACGCATGCTCCCGGTTTTTATCTGACAAAAAGAATTCAGCTTTGGAAAGAAGTCGACGCCGATTGGGCAGCTCTGTTAAGGGATCGACAAAAAGTAATTTCTGATGGTTCTGCCATAACATATGCTGCTCTTCAAAAACGCGTCGTACATGCATCGACAGACGGTTAACCATTTCGACAACGCGCCTCAGATCCTGTGTTCGCGGAAGCCGCTCCTGCACCACAAAATCATTGTGTTGTATAGCATTTGCTTGCTGCTCGATCCGTCTTAAGGGACTGAGAACTAAGTGCAGAAGCGCCCAAAGAACAAGGATCAGGGCGAGAAAAGCCGCGCCAAACCACATCAACGAGGAGGAGATACGGCTGTACAAATCCGCATAGGCAAATCCCGGATGAAGGGTAATTTGAACCCGCCCTACGGACGACCAGCCGCTGCGCACTTCGGCTTCACCAACAGCGTGGCCGAGTTTTACCGATTCGGTGAACCAATCTGGTACGCCGTCGCTCGCAAGCGGTCGACGTTTTTCGTATACCAACGCACCGTCGTTGGTGAGCAGCCGAATACTGCTGTAATAGCCACTGTCGAACACCGCGTTACTGAGCGTTTCAATCGCAGCCAAGTCGTCTATTTTTTCATTGACGGATAGACTGATCGCGACAACGGTCGCCGCATCCTGGGCAGACGTGGCCATCTGGCTCTTTATGACATTGGTGGAATGCCGCACTGCATCGAAGGAAATAACCAGGAATAGCAGCAATAGCCCGGCGGCTATCAGACCAGCAATTTGCCTGTAAATTGTCATAGCTGTTGCTCCTTACCCAGTGCGTTGCGCAGTGCATCCCACTTACGGTTTTTTATCTTTCCGGGAGGTAACCGTCTAGCAACTCCACCTGTTTCCGCTGTCAGAAAAAAAGACTCGGCATTGAAGCTGTAGATCGGAAGCAGGTCGCGGCGCTCCGTGGCCGGGAGAATTCGGGGGTCATAGTTATCAAGAACCAGAGGCGTGTCAGACGGCGTGGAAAAATAAGTGAGAACCATATGGGATACCCCGAGCTCCGTCGCCTTTACATAGGTCAGGAAGAGTTTTCCTTCAGGAATACCCACCGCGCGCAACGCTACATACTTGGCAATGACATAATCTTCGCAGTCACCGCGGTTGGTACCGATAAACTCTTCGGGGGTCGCCCAGTAGTCCTGTGCCTGCCAGTGATCGATATCATCGGCATAGGGAATGCGGTTGAAATAACGATTGATTTCCCGCAACTTCTCGCTGTCTGGCCTATCCTCGAGCCTTAACAGCAGATGGTTTAGTTCCCGACCTCGCTCCCGTGCTTCGACTCCATAGTCCGACCAGAGACGTTCAAGGAAGGGCGGCCCAAATGTGTCAGCCGCGTAACCCGTAAACACCAGCAGCGGAAGCAGCAGCCACACGAGAGCCTGACGTAGTGCCAGCCGGGGCAATGCCACACACTGTGTAGAACCGGCACCCCTCGTCAGCTTCATCATTGTCGGCATCGCCGTGAAATAGTCGATTGCTCGACTATCTCACCCGCGTAAAGCGAAATTCACCGCGACGATTGATAGCTCTACCTTCGTCGGAAGAATTATCCGCGAGTGGATTTGACTCCCCGCCGCCAAAAAAGGAAATTCTTGTTGCTGCAATACCCGCATTCAACAACATCTGTCGGGTGCCACTCGCCCGTTTTATAGAAAGCGCGGCATTGAATCCATCGGAACCAATATTGTCGGTGTAGGCGTCTATCCGAACATCGATGCCAGGATTATCCTTCAACGCCTCGATAATTTGGTTAGCCAGATCTACGGAAGGGCCAGTCAGGGTAGTCTTGGCATACACGTAGTTCACATAGTAAACCTTGGTAAAATCGATCGTCGTATTGGGAACCACGTCCAACGCGACACGCCCCTTCGACGACGATTTTCCATCACTCGCCAGGTAGGTAAACAGGTCACGGCCCACAAAACCTTCTTTTGCTCGATAGACCAGATTACCAGCGGCATTTTTTTCAATCATGCCATTTTCTGGCTGGGTAAAGCCCGCCAGTTTCAGCACATCGCCGTCCGCGTCGGTATCATTTGCAAACAGCGTCGCTAGAGGAATTTCGATAATACCGTTCTGACCGACGGTAAATGCATCTGCGCCGGCATTCGGCACTTGATTCTGTTGGTTTTGCGCTCGACACCCGTATTTATTCACAGCCACCTGCGAGTGAGAGTTGTCACAATGATCGGTTCGATCGGTCTTCCGATCATCATCGCGATCCATCGGCAACGGTAGGCGATCACGCCCACGGCTATCAATCTTTGCAATTCGCAGACGGTCACGCCCAATAACAGGCGCCATACCCAATGTTTCGAGAAGCTGCCCGGTAGCTTCCAAGACACGATAGCGTGCAGTAACCTCGTCAAAATACGCCGCTATATATCCATTCTGCGCGCTGTTAACTTCATTTTTAGCATCCAACAGATCGATAAGTTCGCGCTGCCCAATAAAGAATTCCTCTTGATAGGACGTCATGGTTTTCTGCGCTTGATCTACATAGTCCTGAAGATATTCAACCTGCTCGCCCAGGTGAGACTGTGCAGTCCACGCCAAACGGAGCGTATTGATGACCTGCCGTCGCACCCGCGCCGCCAATTGCTGTTGCTCATGAACCGCACTGACCTTACGGCGACTCTCCGCTCGATCTGCGCCGCCATTGAAGAAATTGTAAGTCAGCGTGAGTGCAATGCTGGCTTCGTCTGTGTCGCCTGGTAAACCGTTAAGGTCGTTGCCCACTTCCTGAGCCAGACGCAAATCGAGTTTTGGATAGAATCGGCTTTTTGCCTTTTCACTTTCGTGGGTCGCGGCTTCTATGTTCGTGTCAGCCGCGCGCATTGCCGGGTGCTCGGCCAACGCCTCATCAATCAATGCATCGATGTCACGATTCACAGCCGGCGGCAAAACAACGTCGGAAAAGTCTTCCGGCACAACGTACCGCCCAAGCACATAGTGGGCTTCGGTAAGAGAGTCGGCCAGGTTATTGCGCTGGGCGATCAGGCCCGCCTTGGCTTTTGCCAGACGACCCGATGCCTGCTCCAGCTGCGACCTCCGGCCCGCCCCCGAACTACTGCGACGCTGTATCTTTTGGAGGGTATCTTCGTGGGCAAGAACGTTGTTTTCTGCCAATTTCAGCAACCGGTGGTCTCGCACGACATTAACGTAGGCTTTCAACGCTTCCAGTGCGACGTTGTCCACCGTATCGTAAAGTTGGTAAAGCGCTGACTGAAAACTGGCATCGGCATGCTTAACACTATGCTTGGTCGCAAAGCCATTAAACAGGTTCTGGGTCAGCGCAAGCTCGGCCCAATCGCTTTCGTAATCATTTTCCTGAACACTTTGCGAACCGATAAAGGTTGGCGATTCACCGTCTATCTTGTTCGCAGTAGCGGTAAGGTCAAGGCTCGGGTACCAGCCACCACGAGCAACAGTCTGGCCCTGTTCTGCCTGCCTGAGAATATGAAGCTGTTCACGCACGCGCGGGTGCGCATCAATGCTATCTGCGATGAACTCTGCCACTGAAATGGGCTGCGCAGCTGCTCCCGCCGAGGCCAATACCACGCAAAATGACAATGCGGTTTTCTTCAGATACGCGCTGCGTACCATTTGACGTCTGGGTCTCAAGACACCACTCCTTTCCATGTATTCGTGGCGAGACAACTGCGGGGGCCAGTGGCCTGTCTGCCTGATTTTTTAATTCTTCCTACTCCGCGACTTAGGTGCGCAGTAATCATGATCACATTTATGACACAAGGATACGCAGCGGCACATAAGCAATTACTCGTACTGTGCCGTAATGAGACGCAGTGTTAGCGGCTTATCGTTGACGCCGATATAGGCGGGTTTTGGCGAGAAATGAACACTAACCACACTACCGGGTGATTGATGAACGCAGGATAGCCAAAGCGATTGCCACGTGCCCTGCCGGTACCCGACGCGGTTATGATGATAAATATTTCGTGCTAGCAACCTGCGTTTGCCAACGTTCTTTGCAGGCATCTCTTTATTGGTCTGGGATAGCCGACGCCTCTCTGGATACTCCCTCAGCATATTCCGTATCCAGCGAACCTCCGCGGAGAAGGATGACTTCTACTCGTCGATTTCGCGCCCGCCCCTCGGCGGTGTCATTAGAATCAATGGGCCGTGTTGCACCGAATCCCGCCACCTGAAAGCGAGCCGGATCGAGCTGCCCTTTTTCCACAATCTGTTCCAGCACGGTTACCGCCCGCGCGGAGGACAACTCCCAGTTAGACCGGTAGCGATCGGTACTGATCGGCACAATATCGGTATGCCCCGCAACCGCGATGCGGCCACCAATTTCGTTGGTAAGGCGGGCAATTTTCAGGATAACCGGATTGAAATCGTTACTGAGGTCAGCACTGCCTGAAGGAAAAGAGCCGGTTTCGCGAATTCTGATGGTGATCACCCGCTCGCCGTCGGATTGCACTTCCACAACACCTTTGGCGATTTCGACTTCGAGGTAGTTGAGCACTTTCTCAAGGTCTTCGAGCAGGTCATTTTCGGCTTCTTCGTTTTCCCCTTGCTTGCGCATTTCCGTCAGTTCTTTGATAGCTTCCTGACGCACCTGATCCTGGTCAGTAGGTGTTGGCATGCCCGGGGAGAAATCACGCGCAATAACACTGGTACCAATGGGCGGATTGAACGCCGGTACCTCGCGCTGTACGCCAAAAGCGTCGCGCATTGAACCTGACAACTCCTTGAACTTTTGCTTGTCCATCTCGGAGAAGGAGAACAACAACACAAAGAAAGCCAGTAGCAGCGACATCAAATCCGCAAAGGTCATTACCCAAGCCGGTGCGCCGGCCTGTGCTTTTTTGACCGGGGCGTCTTCCATCAGACGGCTTCAGCCGGCTTGGCGTCTTTGTCACCGTTGTCGCGCTGGCCTTCTGGCAGGTAGGTTGCCAGCAGTGACTCCAGTACGCGAGGATTCAAGCCTTCCTGAATACCGTGAATAGCCTCAAGAATCAGGTGCCGGTTGCGGCGCTCTTCAGATGTTCGAAAGGCGAGCTTTTCTGCCATCGGCAAAGCAACAGCATTGGCGAGTACCGCGCCGTAGAGGGTGGTTAACAGGGCGACCGCCATCGCGGGGCCTATGGCTTTGGGATCAGACATATTGGACATCATCTGTACCAAGCCCACCAGCGTACCGATCATGCCCATCGCGGGCGCTGATTCGCCAAACCCCCGAAAAATTGCCTCGCCCATTTCCTGCCGCTCAATGGTTAGGTTGATCTCTTTGCTGAGCAGGCGCTTCACAAAATCGGCATCGTGGCCATCTATGGCCATCTGTACGCCCTTTTCGAGGAATTCGTTACTGATTTCTACCGCCTCAAGACCCAGCAGGCCTTCCTTTCGGGCCACTCCGGAAAGCTCGATGCATTCGCTGATCAGGGCTTCAGAGCTGACAGGCTTGTGGAAAAACGCACGGGACGCCACTTTGAAGGCCCCCAGGGTCTGTTCCAACGGAAATTTCACCAGATTGGCGAACAGCGTGCCGCCTATAACAATCAGTATGCTGGGCACGTCGAAAAAACCGCCAGCGCTGCCGCCCACAAAAATGGCTGCGATAATGACGCCTAATGCGCCGAACATGCCTAATAATGTTGCAATATCCACACTGAGACTCCTGCTCGCATACGCACTTCCACGCCGGATTACACGGTTTTTGGCCCGAGCAGATAGGAGATCGGCGCAACTGCGGGTTTCTTGAGTACGTACAAGCCTCTACTGACAGCGGGGATTTTTCTATACGCGATTGCCACACTGGCGCGTGGCCAGAAGCTGGTATGGATATCGGCCGGGGCGCCACAATCCTTAATTTTCCTTAGCGATAACAGCCACTTTGCGTTACACTGCCGCGCCTGCGCGCCCGTAGCTCAGCTGGATAGAGTAGGTGGCTTCGAACCACTTGGTCGGGAGTTCGAATCTCTCCGGGCGCGCCATTTC
>NZ_JBVBUV010000055.1:0-25824 GCF_057445395.1 Litorivivens sp. | reverse complement strand
CTGCTCGGCTTTGCGCGCTGCCGCAGCTTCTGCGGGTTGTTGTTTTGATTCCGCCGCAGTGTCGCTCTGCTCCTGCTGCGCCTGCTCTTTCTGCTCTGACGCCTCCTGTTCTTGCTGCTGCGCCGACTGACTCGACGGAGGCGTGGGAGGGGGCGGTGGTTGCGGCGAACTTGGCGGGGTCGTAGGCGGTGTGGTGCAGGCACTCAGCAGCGCACACAGCAGCGTCACCGTCAGCAGCGCCCCGGTATTGCGACCTGTCCTTCTATCAGCCACGGCTTATTGCTCCTGCGCGGGCTGAAAGTGATAGATGTAACGCATTTTTTCGGTTCCAACCGTGCCCTTGTCGGTAATCCGTGGGCGGAAAATCGTATCGCGACTATAACGCAAGGCTTTGTCTTCAAGCACGGCAGCCTGCTCCGGGCGCACTTCGAGCAACTCGATATTGCGCGGTTGGCCGCGAGAGTTCACGTCCATGACCAATTCTGCCTGCCCCTGATACGCGCTGAGAACGTCCGGGTCAGTGGTGGGCGGCAATTTCAAGGGTTTGTGATAGATGGGAACGGGCGCGCCAAAGGTTTGTGCTAAGTACTCGGTAGCCCCGTTTTCGCTGAACATATCGTAGGCGCGCTGGTAGTAACGGCGCGCTTTTCGTGAATCGCCTATCAGCTGGTAATGATCGCCAAGCCGCACATAGGTTTCAGCAATAGCGTTAACGTCAGGCTCCGACTGGTCTTCGAGTATGCGCAGGGCCAACTTCAACGCCCGCACGGCTTTCCACTCAGCATCAAGTAACGCCCGGTCGTCTTGCTTGTTGCCGTATTCGTAGTTCATTGCGCGCCGAATCTGATCACTGCGTACAAAGGAGTAGCTGACATTGCGTTCGGCGGACTTCATGTCTCGCAGTTTATCCAGGTCGCCATGCAGCCGACGGGAATAGCTGCTGGCAAGGTCGTAGTACACCGGCACCAGTTCGGGACTATCCTCCCCAGCGCGCGCGGCAACCAACTCGAGGCGCTCCTCATGCAGCAGGCTTTCCTGAAACGCGGCATTCAGATTGCGATACCAGCGCGCTGCTCGCGCCAGCGCCTGCTCCAGCTCTGGACCGTTAGCCAGCGCCTGACGCTGGATGGTCAGACTGACATCGAGCCGGTTGAGCGCATCTTCCAAACGACCGCTTTTAATCAGACTGTCGAGTAGAATATCGTCATAGACGGTTTGCTCGATGGCTTCCAGCCCTTTGTCGGTACGGGTGACAAATATTCCCTGCTCAAGATGGTTAATCGCCTGCGCCAGATCGCCAGCGTGATAATAGGCCACGCCCAGCGCCATGAGCGGCCGGGCCAGGCGAGGATCACGGAAATTGCCGCTTTGCTTCAAGCGCGACAAGACCTGTTGCAGACCATCAATACCACCACTCAGGTCACCGCTTCGCAGGCGCACCAGCGCAAGGTTTTCCAAGGCCAACGGGCCCAACGCAGGGTCTGCAGCCAATGCTTCGGACAAGGAAAGGGCTGGGGTAATCGCGTCTGTATAGCGCCCTGCGGCAGCCAATTGCTCCAACTGTTGCTGAGTTTTCAACAGGTTGCCGTCTTCTGGCATCAGGCTGTAGGGCTGGGGTAATTGCCAGGACGAGCCTTGGGCAGTCGCGGGATTTGTTGCCAGACCCAACAATCCGAACAACAGCACCAGGCAGTGCTTACGCTCGAGCTTCCACATCACTCTCACTCCCGACATCCAACTACTTTTACGGCAGGTTGCAGCGGGTTGGATCGAACCTTCCCCACGCAACACTTTTTGGTTACTTTACCATTCAGGCTTGGCTTTCGCTCGCGAGCGTTGATCGCCCGATAGGCCACACCAGATGAATGGCACTGTGTATTAAGAATAGTCAAAAAACCGCCGGCCAGCGCGCCGCCCCCCCTGTCGGAGAATGTCATTATGGAACCTTATTCAGCTCTGTTTTTGACCATTGGCGTCGCCCTGCTCTTGCTGAGCTGGGTGCAGCTTCTAATCACTTCCAGTAATGAAGATTACACCTGGGCGCTGTGCACCCTGATCTTGCCGCCAGTGTCGTATCTCTATGGCCTATTCCGCCTCGACAAGGCGATGGATGCCATCGCTACCGCCGCTTTGGGCTGGGTTCTTATTCTTCTGGCCTGTGCTACGTAAGGTAACAAAGCGGTTCACCCCGTCGTTCGCGCCAAAATTAAGAAACGGTAACACTGTGGCAATGCCTCGCAACCCATTGAATGGCAATGAGAATACAGAGGTTATGACGTAACATTCGTCACCGTTTTACCCTCGGTACTGGCATTTCGGTAACACTTTCTGGATAATGTAAACGTTGTTATCATTTATTCAGCAGGTCCTTACTATGCAATTCATCACTAAATCGCTTCTGATTGCCGTTTTGGCAGCCGCCTCAACCGCCACCTTTGCCGCGCGCCCCTCCAGCCTGGTTTACACCGGCGCCGGCACCACCGACAACGGCGTTGAGTTTTCCAACTATTCCGTGAAATGCACTGACGGCCAACGCCACCCGCTGACTGCCTGGGACAACCGCCGCAAGTGGTGTATCGGCGAAGCCTCTCAGGAAGAGTGCCACCGCAAGCAGATCAAAGCCGCCAAACAAGCGTGCCGCGCAGGCTAAGCACTTCCGGCGGGCGTTTCAGCCCGCCTCCCCTACACCTAAACCAGTAGGTTCATCGCCCACCGAAAACACCAACCGCGCCAGCTGACTGATCAGCTGTTTCTGCCGCATCAAGCCTTCTTCTGAAAACGGATCTACCGGCAACATCTCCCGGTACATTGGCGCCATCGTGATGTAAGACATCACAATATTGTTAAACGCCATTACCGCCCACGGCTCCAAATCGTTGCCCTGGAAAAACCCCAACTCAGGCCCCTCAGGCCGGTGTTCGAACAGCGGCCTGAACATCTGATTCACAATGACCGAAGTGTGCGGGCCACCCGCCAACGCAGCGTGCTGCAACAATCGCGCTAAATTGGGGTGGGTATAATGGAGCTCCACGATGGTTTCCAGCCACTCCTGAATACTGCTGCGCGTCACAGGGTGTTGCAGCATTTTGTTAAGCGGCTCATTAAACAGCGCAATCAATCTGTCCAGCACAGCCTGGTATAGCGCTTCCTTGTTCTTGAAGTGGTTGTAAAGACTTGGCGAGCGGATGCCCACACGGTCTGCTACTTCACCGAGGGAGGTCGCTTTGTAACCTTTTTCGGCAAATAGCGCTTCGGCTTCGTCAAGTATTCGTGTCGGCGTATCTTTCAAAACTGTCATCACTCAGTCGCGGGCAGCGGCTATGCTACCAAATTCAAGGGAGCGTGACTTTCACCCACTATTTCGCGCTACACTGGCGCACCGGATTTCTCACTACGATAAAAAGATCTGCTATGGACGACTACCGCGCAATTGAAAATCTGATGTATCGCTACGCTTTTACGCTGGACGCAGGCGACCTGCCGGGTGTGGCCGAGCTGTTCCGCCACGGTGAAATTGTTGCCCCCGCCGCCAACTCGGTGGTCAGTGGCTATGACGCCGTACTCGCCATGTACAACAGTTCAACCAGACTCTACGATTGCGGCACCCCCAAAACCCGCCACATCATCAGCAATGTACACATAGAAGTAGAAAGTGATGCGTGCAGCGCGCGGGCTGAAGCCTATTTTACGGTAGTACAGGCTACGCCCGACCTGCCGCTGCAGGTCATTATTGCCGGCAAGTATCACGACCGGTTTGAAAAACACGACGGTCAGTGGCGCTTTCGGCGCCGAGAAATGTTTCCGGATCTGTTCGGCGACCTGAACCATCATCTGCTTTTTGATGCAGCCAGCATTCAATAAACCCATGCAAAGCCAAATGAACAAACCGGGGCGGCGTGGCCTGCCCCGGATCATTGACGCCACGCGCTACTCCATGCGCGGCCTTCGCGCGGCCTGGACGCACGAAGAAGGGTTTCGTACCGAATGCATACTGATGCTCTTCCTGACCCCCGCAGCAGCCTGGTTAGCGAGGGATGCAGTGGAATTCATTTTGCTGGTGGGCTCTTGCCTGCTGGTCATGCTGGCCGAAATCCTGAACTCGGCTATTGAGTCTGTGGTGGATCGGGTCAGCCTGGATCAGCACCCGCTTTCCGGCCAAGCCAAGGATCTGGGCTCCGCCGCCGTGTTCGTCTGCATGATGCTGGTGGTACTGACCTGGGGCGCTCTGATCGGCAGTCGCCTGCTCAGCTAAGGCTTTTTTGCACGAACTCCAAGCGCAACGCTTGACAGCACTGCGCTGAGCAGGAATAATCCGCCCTCTTAAATTTTCAGTACTGACTCAGATTCAAGGAGTAAACGGGTGGCTAACTCTCCCCAAGCACGTAAACGCGCACGTCAAGCGGAAAAACGCCGCAAGCACAACGCCAGCCTGCGCTCCATGGTGCGCACCTATCTGAAAAAAGTTGTGAACGCCATTGACTCTGGCGACGTTGAAGCAGCGAAAGCCGCTTACGCACAAGCCGTACCGGTTGTAGACCGTATGGCTGACAAGGGCATGATCCACAAAAATAAGGCCGCTCGTCATAAGAGCCGCCTGAATGCCCAGATCAAGGCGATGGCTGCCTGATCAACTAAACGACGCTCAACAAAAACCCGCCTCTCGGCGGGTTTTTTATTGCCTAAAAACCGGGGTCGTATCGAGTATTTATTGATCAACGGGCGGCCATCGTGCGGTTGGTTAAAAAATACTCGATACGACCCCGGTTTTTCTTTAGGTTTTGATGAAGTGGTCGCGGTAGTGGCGGAGTTCGTTGATGGAATCGCGGATGTCGTCCAGCGCCAGATGAGAACCGTCTTTCTTGACCCCGTCGAGCACATCGGGACGCCAGCGGCGGGCCAGCTCTTTCAACGTGCTGACGTCGAGGTTGCGGTAGTGGAAATAGGTTTCCAGCTCGGGCATTTCCCGGGCCATAAAGCGCCGGTCCTGGCAGATGCTGTTGCCACACATGGGTGAGGCTCCGGCAGGCACAAATTCCTTGAGGAAGGTGATGGTCATTTCCTCGGCATCGCGGGCACTGAAGCGGCTTTTACGCACCCGCTCAACCAGGCCGGATTGACCGTGCTGCCGGGTGTTCCACTCATCCATTCCGGCCAGCACTTCGTCGGGCTGATGAATGGCCACCACCGGCCCCTCTGCGAGGGTATTGAGGTGCGAATCGGTCACGATCGTAGCGATTTCAATTATGCGATCGTTCTGCGTATCCAGACCGGTCATCTCAAGATCGACCCAGATCAGGTTGCTGTCATTTGCCATGGATTCACCAGTTAGAGGGATTACAGTGGATTGTAGCAAAAGGCCTGCGCGATAATAGCGCTCTTCCTAAATCCGGCGGTTGCATGGCAAAACGCAAGATCAACAAACAACAGCAGCGCAGAATTAACGCTCAGCACCGGCAGCGCTCGCGTCGCGCCCGCGACGATGACAATCTACCCGATAGTGATGCGCTGGGGCCTGAACAGATCGGGCTGGTGATTGAAAGCTTCGGGCGCCAGGTCAACATTGAAGCAAAAGACGGCGAAGTGACCCGCTGCCACTTGCGCGCCAATGTCGAGAACCCAGTAGCCGGCGATCGGGTAATCTGGCAAATGGGCGATAATACCGGCGTTATTGTGGCGGTGGAGCCACGCCGCTCCCTGCTCACTCGCCCGGATTTTAACGGCCAGCCGAAATCCATCGCCGCCAATATCGACCAAATGCTGATTGTGGTTGCCGCCCAGCCCCCAGCCTACGCTAACCTGATTGACCGCTACCTGGTCGCTGCCGAGGCTCACCAGTTAACCGCGGTCATTGTCCGCAACAAATCGGACCTGCCCGTCGACGATGACACCCTGGCGATGCTGAACAGTTACGCTGACAACGGTTATACGGTGCTCACCGCGTCGAGCACCGACGGTAAAGGCCTCGACGCCCTGCGGGCCCAGCTGGCGGACGCCACCAGCATTTTTGTGGGACAGTCCGGGGTTGGTAAATCGTCGCTGGTCAATGCTCTGTTGCCAGAAGCCAATACCGCTGTTGGCGAATTATCCCACGCCGCGGACAAGGGTCGGCATACCACAACAACCGCGCGGCTGTTTCATTTTCCCGACGGCGGCGATCTGATCGATTCGCCCGGAATACGCGAATTTGGCGTTCAGAATCTCGACCGCAAGTCCGTGGAGCAGGGTTTTCGCGAATTTCAGCCCTTTATCAGCCAATGCCGTTTTCGCGATTGCCGCCACGAGTCCGAACCGGACTGTGGCCTGCAGGCGGCACTTGAACGCGGCGACATCAGCCCCGTAAGGCTGCAGAGTTACCGACAAATTGTTGCCGAAATCGAGGGGCAACACGGGTAGAATGGCCCGCTAAACAAGGAGGACTGGTATGGCCGAATTGGCACTGCTGATAGAACCCGAACAACTGGCGGCAGAACTGGGCAACGAGCAATTGTTGATTCTCGACACCTGTTCCGCCGACAACTACCGCACTCACCATATTCCCGGGGCGGTACATATTCCACCGGCGGAACTGCAGGCCGGCACCAAACCGGCGGTAGGGAAGATACCGGAGAAGAAGCGACTTGAGGCGCTGTTTTCAGCTGCAGGCCTGAACGCCGATAAGCACGTGGTGGTTTACGACGATGAAGGCGGCGGCTGGGCCGGGCGCCTAATCTGGACCCTGGACGTGCTCGGGCACACCCGTTACAGCTATATCAACGGTGGCCTCCAGGCCTGGCTTGCCGCAGGCCTGCCGGTAACCACCGAATTGCCCACGAGCGCACCCAGTGGCTTCAGCGGAGAATGGCACGAATCGGTCATTGCCGAAGCCACTGATGTACTCGACGCCATCGACGATCCCGAACAGGCCATCTGGGATGCACGCTCGGCCGAAGAATATCGCGGCGAAAAAGTGGTTGCCCAGCGCGGCGGCCATATTCCCGGAGCCGTCAATATAGACTGGCTGGAACTGATGGACAGGCAGCGCAACCTGCGCCTAGTAGACCTGGACGCCCTGCAGCAACGCCTAGACAGTCTCGGCCTGAGCAAAGACAAAACCATCATCACCCACTGCCAGACCCACCACCGCTCCGGATTGAGCTACCTGGCCATGAAGATCCTCGGCTACGAGAAGATCAAGGGTTATCACGGCTCCTGGTCCGAGTGGGGCAACCGCGAGGACACGCCCATCAACACCGGCGACACCCCCTGATCAAAACATGCATTGAACTGAACATTAAGGATTCACAGTGAAAACGCTTTTTATCATTGTGCAGTATCTGCTGCCCCACCACATGCTGTCACGGCTCGTGGGCCAGCTGGCAGAGACTCGAATTTTCTGGCTGAAAAACCTGCTGATCGAGCAATTTATAAAGCAGTACAAGGTCAACATGAGCGAAGCGCAGGAAGAGGACATTCGCGGCTACCCGACTTTCAATGCTTTTTTTACTCGCGAGCTGAAGCCCGATGCACGCCAGATTTGCCAGGACGAAAAAGACATTGCCTGCCCCGCTGACGGCGCTATCAGCCAACTTGGCGATATCAAGGAAGGCCGGATCTTCCAGGCCAAGGGTCACGACTACAGTCTGTACACCCTGCTCGGCGGCAACAACGAAGATGCCCTGCCCTTCAAAAATGGGCGCTTTGCCACCGTGTACCTGTCTCCGAAAGACTATCACCGGGTGCATATGCCCATCGACGGCAAACTGGTTGCCACCCATTACATACCCGGCCAGCTGTTTTCCGTTAACCAGACTACCGCCGAAAATGTTGATAGTTTGTTTGCGCGCAACGAGCGCCTGGTGTGCCTGTTTGAAACCGCCGCCGGCCCGCTGGCAGTTATTTTGGTGGGCGCCATGATTGTTGCCGGTATCGAAACGGTTTGGGCCGGTCAGGTGGCGCCACCGCCGAAAACCGTGCAGACCCGGCGCTTTGACCAACAAGAAACTATTGAGTTGAAAAAGGGTGATGAACTGGGCCGCTTCAAGCTCGGCTCAACCGTCATACTGCTGTTTGGCGAAAATGCGATGGAATGGTTGCCGGCTTTTGACGCAGGCACCGAAACCCGGATGGGCGAGGCACTGGGCAAGCTCCTGTAACCCAACCGCTCGCGCGAGGACGCGGGCTCAGGCCCGCTCGGTGGGAAACGCAATAACCTCACTGAGGCGATCAACCCCCAGCTGCAACATGAGCAGGCGGTCAAACCCCAAGGCAACGCCACAACAATCTGGCAGGCCTTGGGCCATCGCCGCCAGCAGATGACGATCAACCGGCGGAGTGACCTGACCGTCCCGCTGACGCTGCGCGAGATCATGTTCGAAACGCTGCGTCAGGAGCGAGGCATCTTGCAGCTCATCATAGCCATTGGCCAGCTCCATACCGTCGACAAAACCTTCAAACCGCTGTGCCACATCACGGCCCTGAGCGTCGCTCCCTACCTTTGCCAATGCCGCCTGCGAGGCCGGAAAATCCCGGACAAAGCTGTACTCGCCGCGCCCCAATTCCGGCTCGATATCATGACTGAATAGCAGGTTGATGGCACTGTCACGGGTCAGGTCTGTCGCGGCAATACCATGGCGGGCCTGGGCCAGCTCACACAATGCCGCATCTTCTATCGTAAACAGATCAACCGAAAGTACCTGCTCAAAGACCTCGGCAAAGCGGTAAACTCGCAGCGGTCGCTCACCTAGGACACAGCCAAGCAGTGCCGCCACCTCGTCAATCAATTGTTGCAGCGAGAACCCCGGGCGATACCACTCCAGCATGGTGAATTCCGGGTTGTGACGGCGCCCACTCTCACCCACGCGAAAAGCCTTGCACAGCTGGTAAATGGGGCCGCTGCCGGCCGCCAGCAAGCGTTTCATCGCGTACTCGGGAGATGTTTGCAGATACAGCGGAGCCTGCTGCAAGGAAAAAGCGTCAATCGCGGGGTCGGTGACTGGCGCGGAAGCCAGCAGCGGGGTCTCGACCTCAAGTACAGCGCGCTGCGCAAAAAAATCGCGCACCACGCTCAGCAGTGCCGCACGGGCCTGCAGCGCACTGAGCGCTGCAGTGGGTCGCCAGTCGTCAGGGACCCAATCGCTCAAGTTTTAACGCGGTTCTGGTATTCGCCTGTGCGAGTATCAACCCGCACCACTTCACCTTCACTCAGGAACAGTGGCACTTTCACCACGGCACCCGTGCTCAGTTTGGCGGGCTTGGTGCCGCCCTGCGCTGTGTCGCCCTTCAGGCCGGGGTCAGTTTCCACAATTTCCAGTTCGACAAAGTTTGGCGGTGCAACAGCCAGCGGAGCGCCGTTATACAGGGTAACGGTCGCGGTATCCTGCTCTTTCAGCCACTGGGCAGCGTCGCCCACAGTGGTAGCATCTGCCTGATACTGCTCAAAGGTTTCCGGCTCCATGAAATGGAAGAATTCTCCGTCGTTGTAGAGATATTCCATGTCAGTGTCCATCACATCGGCACCTTCCAGCGATTCGCCAGATTTAAAGGTGCGCTCCCAGACGCGACCGGATTTCAGATTGCGCAATTTTACGCGGTTAAAGGCCTGTCCCTTGCCCGGCTTCACGAATTCGTTGTCCAGAATGGAGCAGGGGTCGCCCTCCAGCATCACTTTCAACCCGGAGCGGAATTCATTGGTAGAATAGCTCGCCATAACCTTCCTCAAAGCTTGATATAAACGAAGCCGCCCATGATACCGCTTAGCCAAGCACAATGGCAGACCGAAACCTGGCAGGAGCAGCTCTCTGGAGCCTTTCGCCGCGTTGAAGACCTGCTCACCGAACTGGCGCTGCCTACCGCAGAGGCGCCCTACGAACTGGATTTCAGTCCGGGTTTCGCCCTGCGCGTGCCGCAGGCCTTTGTCAGCCTGATGCAAAAAGGCGACTGGTATGATCCGCTCCTGTTGCAGGTACTACCCCTAGCTCAGGAAAACATTGCCAGCCCCGGCTACAGCAATGACCCCCTGGAAGAGAGTCACTCCAACCCCGTCCCCGGCATTATTCACAAATACCATGGCCGGGTACTGCTGGTTGCCAGCCCAGCCTGCGCAGTCAATTGTCGCTACTGTTTTCGGCGTCACTTTCCTTACGGCGACAACCAGTTGTCGCGAAGCCAGTGGCAGCAGGCGTTGGACTACGTGCGCGAACGCGCCGATATCAGTGAGGTTATCCTCAGTGGCGGCGACCCCCTGGTCAGCAGTGACGATCGAATAGAAGAGTTGGTACTCACTATAAGTGAAATCCCTACTGTAGAAAGGCTTAGGATTCATACACGATTCCCTGTCGTGTTGCCGGACAGAATTTCCGACAAGCTAGTAGCCAGCCTGACATCAACCCGTCTGCAGACAGTATTTGTACTGCACTGCAACCACCCGAACGAGGTCGGGGCCGCGCTGAGCGAGAGATTGCAGCTCCTGCGTCAGGCAGGCGTCACCCTGCTAAACCAATCCGTGTTGCTTCACGGAATTAATGACGATGCAAAAACGCTTTGCAAATTGAGTGAAAAACTTTTTAATGCTGGTGTGTTACCCTACTATCTTCATGTACTAGATAGAGTCCAGGGCGCGGCTCACTTTGCGCTATCGGACACAGGTGCGCAGGCTTTGCACAAGCAGATGATGGAGGCCCTGCCCGGTTATCTGGTGCCCAAACTGGTTCGCGAAGATCCCAGGGTTGCTCACAAGTGTCCGCTTTGAGAAAACCTAGCGCAGAACAATATAGCAACCCCCGGTAGCCGTTAAGCGAGTATGGCCGACTTTATAGAGATACATATTCCTCTGCCGCAACAGACCCTTGAGCGTCACAGCCTGTTCGAATTGAACAAGGACAGCGCCGCTCGCTGGCTCCGCTCCTTACCAAGCGCCAACCTTGGGGAGACCACTCGCCAGTTGTATTTGGCGCTGGTGGAATTCAACAAGGTCAAATGCAACCCGAAAGACCGCCTGCAAATTCTCGAGCAGCTGCGCCACCATGTGCATGTGTCCAATCGGGGGCTGGAAAAGCATTTCCTGAACCAGCCGATCATTCTCCCCGAGAAATCGCGCAAGGTTGCCCAACTTGCCGACACCCTCAACAAGCAAATGGCGATCGGCTACACCGTCACCGCCAACCAGTTTCTCAGCATGCACCGGCTGCGCCGACCCAAAGATCAGCTGGCCATGGCCTTTCACCGAGCCATTACTGAACACAGCCTGGTGTTACTGCGCAATTTTCAGCTTTACCGCGATGAAGAGGCCGGTTTCTGGAAGACCATTCATGAGCTGTTCTACCAGGCACTGAAGCACAAGATAGCGCGCGAAAAAGTGGCGGACGAGGTGTGGGGAGGCAGCACGCTGGAGCAGTGTTACCTGCGCCCCATGCTGCTGTTTACCGCCCGCCCTCACCAATTGCGTCAGGCCAATCAGGCAGATGTTTTTACCCAGCTCAGCACCTGGGCACAAAAAGCCAGCGTGCGCGGCGACCACCTGCAAGATTGCGTGTTTCTGTTTAATCCCACCCGCGATGCACCGCCCACCTACCGTGAGCTGTGTGAGGATACTGCCGGCTGGCTGGGGATCGATTCGCGCCCGCTGTGCAAAATGCTCGAGGACAAAATTGATGTGCTCGCCGCTGGCGGCAAACGCGACCGCAACGAGTTGGGGCTGGGGTTGCTCACCCATCTCCACACATCCTGGGGAGTGATGCTGCAGCGTAATTCGGTGCGCATAGACCGGGAAGATGACCTGCTGTTGTCGCTCGGCCTTTTTTCGACCCACTTTTTCGTTGCCGACAGCCTGCCTTTCAGTGAATTTATGCGGCGCGCGGCCAAGCCTGACCCGAACTTGATAGACATCTCAAAAGAATACGGTGTTCGCAAACGTTTCGACCCCACCCACGACGCCTGGGGCGAAGCCAACCTGCAAGACTCCAAAGACAAGGACAGCACCATCGCCACCCGCGAGGTGCACGCGATCGATTACGAGAGCAGCCAGAACAATGCGGTTTCCAACGCCGGCACAACCCAGAATTATCGCTACTACCGCGCAGCCATGGTCAACGCTAGCGAAAAAGGCTATTGCGTATCATGGCCCGCCAACGAAGCCGTTAAGCTGAACACCGGCGATGTTGTCGGTATTCGCGAAGAGGC
Organism: Litorivivens sp.; assembly: GCF_057445395.1. NCBI lineage: Bacteria > Pseudomonadati > Pseudomonadota > Gammaproteobacteria > Litorivivens > Litorivivens sp. The sequence continues at coordinate 13,668 of NZ_JBVBUV010000055.1, read as the reverse complement.
AGAGCTGACCTGGTCAGTCGGTGTTATTCGCTGGGTCAAACAGGTCAGCGAATCGGAAAACCAGTTGGGACTGGAAGTATTGGCCAGTGTCGCTGACGCCTATAGCGCGCGGCTGGTTCGCTCCGGCTTGCCGGTTGGAGAACACCAACGTGCCCTGATGCTGCCACCCGATCGCGACAGTGGCCTCCCCCAGCGAATTCTGGTACAAAAGACGGCCTTTAATGAAGGCGACTCCATTGAGCTGAACCGTCCGGGTCAAACCTACCGGATCAAGTTTCAGAACTGCCTGGTACAGACAGCGACACTCGGCATCTTCGCCTTCTCAACTATGGTGAAAACCGAGTCTGGCGAAGACGTAGACGCACCACTACCAACGACATCGTCCACTACCGACAAGGTCGCCCAAAAGGATTCGAAAAAGAAGAAGCAGGAATTTGACAACCTGTGGGATGACCTTTGAGCTTTATTAGGCTGTAATGAATAGTAATACGCTGTGCGCGCTGTTTATCGGAATCGATCCAAATCGCGCGGCCACTCTGACCTCCGCGTTCCACCGGCTGGGCTATATCTGTCGACACACCATGGTCGAAGAGATGGGCAAGCTCGGTTCGGCAATTCGCGACGACAGCCCCGATCTGGTGCTGTTTGATGAGAGCCAGTCCGCACTGGAGCTCAATGTCTGCCTGCAGGCCATTAGCAATCAGCAACTCGATCTGCCGATTATTCTGTTGAGTGAGAGCGACGAGAGACTGCCGGATCATCAGATCGTCGACATACTTCCTCCCGACAAACTAGAGCGCGCCGCGCGCAGTTGCCTGCGCGAATTCTGGGCATTGCAGAGCCGTCGCGCGCTGGCCCATACTCGGCAGGAGCTGCAAGCCGCCGAACACCGCAGCGAGCAGATACTGCTGCAGGCCGAAGAGCCCATCGCCTATGTCGCCGATGGCATGATTGTCAGCGTCAATCGCCTATTTGCCGAATATTTTGGCTTCAGCGATCCCGACGAACTGGACTGCCAGCCCGTGATTGACCTGATTGAAGACGATGATCAGGATCGACTGAAGAGCGCCCTGCGCAGTGTTACCCCCTCCGATTCCGCGCGCGTGACCCTGCAGGGCAGAAAGACCGACGGCGACAGCGTCGAGATGAGCATGAAACTCAGCCATGCGGTACTGGATGAAGAAGATTGCGTGCAACTCACACTGCACAAGGAATCGGAGGACGGCGCCAGCAACGTCGCAGCCATCGACACGAACACCGGCTTTGCCCTGGCTATGCGCTTTGTTCAGCAACTCGAGGATGTTGCCGCCCACGGTTTTGGCGGCAACGCCCAAGGCACCTTCGTGCTGATCAGCCTGGATCGTTACAGCCAGTTGCGCGCCGACCACGGCTACAGTGGCTGCAGCGTGATCATGCGCGACCTTGCCGCTGCGCTGATGGCAGAATTTCCCAAAGGCCAATTTGGACGTATTGACGGCGACCTGGTCGGTATCCTGCTAAGCAACACAACCGCCGACGAGGTGCTGGAGCGCGCCGAGAAATTCTGTGCATCGGTTGCCCAGCGCCCGGTAACCATTGGCGACAACAGCATCAACTACACTGTGACCATTGCCATACATTCCCTGGGCAAATCCAAACAGACCTCGGGTGTTGCCATGGTCAACAACCTTATCGGCCTGTGCGAGCAGGTTCGCGAAGAGGCGGGGAGTAACGGTATTGGCAACGACGCAGCCCTGTACGTGCGCGCCAAACAGCAACTAAACCAGCAATCAGACCCATTACAAGCCTTCGAAGACGCCAAAACAGATAACCGGCTGCAGCTGCACTATCAGCCCATCGTCAGCCTGGCCGATGAGGAAAAACAATACTACGAAGTGTGCCTGAGCCTGAAAGATCGCGAATCTGATGAGATCAGCGGCGCCGAACTGCTGGAAAATTTTGAACGTCAGGGAAAAAGCACCGAGCTCGACCGCTGGATCATTGTTGAAGCAACCAAGCAGCTTTCGCAATCACGCCAGGCTGGCAAAAACACGCGCCTTGTTATTAACGTTAGTGGCAATGTGTTCCACGACAAAAATCTGTGCAGCTGGCTGGGGGTCGCCATGAAGGCCGCCGGACTTCCGGGAGATACGCTGGTGTTGCAGGTTAACGCCGCGACTGCGGGCAAGGCCATCAAACCCGCGAAAGCCTTTATCACAAAGTTACGCGACCTCGGTGGCAATATTGCGTTGCGCTCAGCCAGCCCGGGCACTGATGACGCTGCAGCCTTGAAACAATTGCAGCCGCTGCTGACCAAACTGGAGCTCAGCCCAAAAGAAAGTGATACCCTGCAAGAAGCCATAACCGCCACCCAGGAAGCCGGCAGCAAAGCCGTGGTTACTGGCGTGGAAAGCGCTGCCACGCTGGCAACCCTATGGCAACTGAAGCCGGATTACGTGCAGGGCAGCTATATTCACTCGCCCAGCAGCGAAATGGATTACGACTTCGGCGCAGACTAATCGGCCTGCGTATGCCGGTCGCTAATGCCAAGCAGATACAAAATGCCGTCCAGACCCAGAGTACTGATCGACTGATTGGCATTTTCCCGCACGATCGGTTTGGCCCGAAAGGCAATGCCCAAGCCTGCAATACTCAGCATCGGTAAATCGTTTGCACCGTCACCAACCGCAATCACCTGTTCGAGATTGATCCCCTCGCGATCTGCCAGCTCCTGCAGCAATTCCGCTTTGCGCGCACCGTCGACAATACGGCCCGTCACTTCACCGGTAACCCGCCCATCGACAATAGACAACTCATTGGCATAGACATAGTCGATGCCGAGTTTACGCTGCAAAAATTCGCCAAAGTAGGTAAAACCACCCGACAGAATGGCGGTTTTATAGCCGAGCTGTTTCAGGGTCGATACCAGACGCTCGGCACCCTCGGTCAACCGCAGTTCATGGGCAATGGATTCCAGCACACTCGCATCCAGCCCTTTCAACAGCGCCACTCGCCGCCGGAAACTCTCGGCAAATTCAATTTCGCCGCGCATCGCCTGCTCAGTGATGGTGGCCACCTGCTCACCCACACCGGCAGCCGCCGCCAGTTCGTCAATCACTTCCGCTTCTATCAGGGTCGAGTCCATATCAAACGCCACCAGGCGACGGGTGCGCCGATACATACTGTCTTCCTGATAGGCGATATCGATATCCAGTTCGCTGGCCAACTGCATAATACATTTGCGAAATGTAGCGGTATCTTCCAGCGCGCCGCGCACCGACATCTCTACCGACGCCTTGCTTTGCTGAGACACTCCGTCGAGAGGCACCCGACCAGATAACCGGTCGATGCGATCAATATTAAGGCCGTAGTCCGCAATGATCGCCGTTACCCGAGCCAAGTGATCCGCCGTCAGTTTACGCGCCAGCAGGGTAAGGATATGACGTGGTTTACCTTGCCCCGACACCCAATGGTCATAGCTTTCTGCGCTAACTGGCGAGAAGCGTACCTGGAAGCCCAGCTCATGCGTTCGAAACAGGATATCTTTGAGTACCGGCGACGATTCAGCGCTGTCGGGCACCTCAATCAACAAGCCCAGCGACAGCGTGTCGTGGATAACGGCCTGCCCCACATCCAGGATATTGACGCCGTGTGACGCCAGAATACTGGTGATCGAGCTGGTCACACCGGCACGGTCGTCACCGGATATATTGATCAGTATGATTTCCTTCACGCATCGCCCCTGCTGATTTACCGACTCGCCCATGTTGGCAGTCGGCGAATATTAAAACCGGCTATTGTAGCGGGCACAGCCGGTTCACACCATCAACCGACAACTTCGGTATACTGCGCTTCCGGAAGATAAATGCCGATCACATGCCAATACCCTTGAAGCCGACATACCTCGCGGGCCTTTTTTCGCGCGCTGCCAACTTTCTGCTCAGGTTGCCCCTGCCGGCCAAGTGCGCCGTGTTAATCCTGCTCATTCTAACCGCGCACAGCGCGACACTGCTGCTGGCCAGCGCCCGGGGCAACAGCCAGCTGCTGACTGAACAAAGCACCCTGTTTGCGAAACAATGGGTGCAGCAGATTGCCTACCAGAGTCGCGAAGGCCTGATTCGCAATGATCGAGTAACCCTGCTCAGTGTGCTGCGCCTGCAGGCAGAAAACCCCTTGCTGGCGTATGCGCAAGTCACCGACAGCGACAACCAGACACTGGTGGAAGTAGGCCAGCACAGCGAAAGCAACCCGCGATTTACCAGCCCCATCCTGTTAGGCCAGGACATTGCTGGCAGCGTGGTGATTGAGCTGCAAACCGCACCCCTAGAAACCGCACAAACCCAGCTGCAGTGGCAACTGTTGTTGCTGTCAGCACTGACGGCGGCCCTGGCCATCGCACTGACAATGGCCCTAGCCCAGAAACTCGACAATCTGCTGCAGCGCATTCGCCGCAACCTGCTGCAACCCAGTGAAACGCCGCTGCAAATTTCCTATGCGGGAAGCGACACCTTGGGCGAACTGCTTCAGACACTGGCAAACCCCGAACCCAACCTGCCGGCGCTAACCCCACGGGCGGTGGATTGGGTCGTACTGCATATTCACTGGCAGCACTACGAAAGACTGACCCAGCAGTGGGGCAAGGCAGAACTCGACCGCCGGGTCACGCAGAGCTATCAGGCCGCATTGGCTATGTCGCGCCTTTACCATGGCGTTTTAAAAATTCACCGCCGCGACGGTGTCACCCTACGCTTTCGCGCCCTTGAGGGCAGCGATCATCCCTTGCTGCGCGCGTTGTGCAGCGCACATCTACTCAAGGCACTTGATCACACACTCGGCGCGCGCGCGGCAATCGGTTCCGTGCGCAGTGAAAGCCATCAGTTTCAGCTTGAGGCTCAGGAAGTTCGACTGGTGGAAGTGCTGGTAGCTTGCGACGGCCGCGCCATTCAGACACGCCTACCCAGTGATCTGGGCACTGCTGCGCTGGAATGGGCCGAGGCCACCCCCGACGGGCTGGTAATGAAAGAGCGCTACCGTCAGCTACTGGACAAACAGCTGGCGCGACTTGAAGCGCAATTGAATCCCGGCTGAGCACGAGCTCAAAAACGTTCTTGGTAACGCCGGGTGGCAATCGCGTGCTTCAACAGGCGCCAGGAGTGAGGGCAAGTGCCAGCATTGAGCATCCAAACTAAAACCTGTCCACCTGAGCTTACAAAGAACCAAAAAAAACCGGGGATAGCCCCCGGTTTGTAACTGCAAACCCGATGGTTTAGTCGGGATTGATCTCCAGACCATCCACTTTCTGGAAACCGCGCGGTAGTTTGTGTCCACGTCGACCGCGCTCGCCGAGATAGTGCTCCAGCTCGCCGAATTTGAGATTTAAGTAGCGTTTGCCCGAGAACACACGCAGGGTATCACTTTCTGTCATCACGGCCACCGCAACCACGTATTCCTCTCGTGCAGCGACCCGTGCGCTGGGTATACCAATCATTTTATTACCCTTGCCGCGCGGCATTTCCGGCAATTCCGTCAGGGGGAATACCAACATGCGGCCATCCGTTGTGGCCGCCACCACGTGACCCTCGGTTCCCGCTAACGGCACCGGGTTGAGCACTTGCGCACCCTTCGGCAGTGTCAGGACAGCCTTGCCTGCGCGGTTTTTGCTTTGCAGGTCTGACAGTTTGGCAACGAAACCGTAGCCTGCGTCCGAGGCCAGCAGAACCCGCTGATCGTCGCCGCCCATCAGCATCCCGTTAAACACGGCCCCCGATGGTGCGTTCAATCGTCCGGTAATTGGTTCGCCCTGACCGCGCGCCGACGGCAGCGTATGGGCGGCAACCGTGTAGGCACGGCCGCTGTTATCCAGAATAATCACCGGCTGATTGCTGCGACCGCGCGCCGCCAGTTTGAACTTGTCCCCTGACTTGTAGTTCAGCGACTCCACATCGATGTCGTGGCCTTTGGCGGCGCGAATCCAACCCTTCTCCGACATAACAACGGTGACCGGGTCAACAGGCATCAGCTCTTCTTCAGAGAACGCTTTGGCTTCTTCACGCGACACCAGCGGCGAACGGCGATCGTCGCCATATTCTTCGGCAACGGCTTTGAGTTCTTTACGGATCAGGTTTTTCAGCTTGCGGGGCGAACCCAGCGTTGCTTCAAGATTGTCTCGTTCGGCGGCCAGTTCGTCCTGCTCGCCGCGAATCTTCATTTCCTCAAGCTTTGCTAAATGGCGCAGCTTCAATTCCAGAATCGCTTCAGCCTGCTTGTCACTCAGCCCGAAGCGCTCCATCAACACAACTTTCGGCTTGTCCTCAGTTCGGATAATGGCAATGACCTCATCAATATTGAGGTACGCAATCAACAGACCTTCCAACAGGTGCAGTCGCGCCAGTACTTTGTCGAGACGGAACTGAAGTCGGCGACGGGTTGTCTCGGTGCGAAACTCCAGCCACTCCCCAAGCAGGGTATTGAGGGCCTTAACCTGCGGCCGGCCGTTAATACCAATAACGTTGAGATTTACCCGGTAGGTTTTTTCCAGGTCAGTGGTGGCAAAAAGGTGATTCATCATCGCCTCGAGATCCACCCGATTGGAGCGCGGCACGATCAACAGGCGGGTCGGATTTTCGTGATCCGATTCGTCGCGCAGATCTGCCACCATCGGCAGTTTTTTCGCCTGCATTTGCTGGGCAATCTGCTCCAGCACCTTAGAGCCAGACGCCTGATAAGGGAGCGACGAGATCACCACATCGCCATCTTCTTTGTGCCACCGCGCGCGCATGCGCAAACTGCCGCGGCCAGTTTCGTACATTTTGATCAGGTCAGCGCGCGGCGTAATCAATTCCGCGTCGGTGGGAAAATCCGGCCCTTGAATAAACTCGCAAAGGTCCTCAACGCTGGCCTTGGGTTTATCGAGCAGGGCAATACAGGCGCTGACCACCTCGCGCAGATTATGCGGCGGAATATCGGTAGCCATGCCCACCGCGATGCCCGTCGTGCCGTTGAGCAACACATTGGGTACCCGCGCGGGCAGTGTTGAAGGCTCGTCCATGGTGCCGTCAAAGTTTGGCACCCAATCCACCGTACCCTGCGCCAGCTCCGACAGCAGCACGTCAGCATAGGCCGTCAGCCGTGATTCGGTGTAGCGCATCGCGGCAAAGGATTTGGGATCATCGGGTGAACCCCAGTTGCCCTGCCCGTCTACCAAGGGGTAGCGGTAGGAGAAATTTTGCGCCATCAGCACCATCGCCTCGTAGGCCGCTGAATCGCCGTGGGGATGGAATTTACCGATGACATCACCAACCGTACGCGCCGATTTTTTGAATTTGGCGCTAGCCTTTAGCCCCAGTTCGCTCATTGCATACACAATGCGGCGCTGCACTGGCTTGAGCCCGTCGGCGATATTGGGCAGTGCCCGGTCGAGAATGACGTACATGGAATAATCCAGGTAGGCCTTCTCGGTGTAGGCTTTGAGCGATAGCTGCTCAATACCGTCTTCTGAAATAGTGGTTTGGTTTTCCATTGACAACTTCCAGTCAGCGGCGACGTACTACTGTAGTTTTATCGCCATATATCAATTACTTAGAAAATTTTACGGGTATCTACCTAGTTCCGACAAGGGCCTGCATCCCTATACTTTTCCCGTGGCCGCATTCTGCGTGTTCACTCTATGGAGCGCATCCGCATGCAGGACCCGAAAGAAAACGTAATCAACCTCGAACAGTATCAAAAAGCCACACAGCAAGCACTTGTCGACGATATCAGCGCTCAGGCCTTTGTCTTTTTGCGCGAACAGGCACAGGAAAACGCCATTCCCATGAAATCCGTCTTACTGGAGCACCTACTGGGTATCGCTCTGGTTATCAAGGCGGTCGAGGGCCACGAGGAATCCGCCCGTATCCTGCGGGAACTTGCCGAACAGATCAACGGCTAGCCGCCGCCTTTCGTTTTTATGTCTTGCACTACGGGTAAGTACGAAGTTACGAAGCGCCGATCGCCTCTTAGACTACTACACAGTTATTCACAAATGTGACTTGAGAGGCAAAGACAATGGCACACCCAAACAACGTAGTCAGGCTTTCAGATTTCCGCGCCGCCAATCAACAGGAACTTATTGACGATATCAGCGCCGAAGCCTTCATGATGCTGCGCGATGCCGCCATGACCAGCAACATCTCGGTGAAGGACGTACTATTGGAGCACTTGGGTGATATCGTGCGGGTTTTCAATAGTGTGGAAGGTGCTGACGAAACCCGTGCCATCCTTGAGCAGATCGAGCACCAGATACTGGGCTAACCCAACCCTCCCGCTCTGTCAGTGCGCGGTGGTTTTCAGTTTGCCACAGCGCGCACAGCGGTAAACCGTTACCAGCTTCCCCTGCTTCACATCAAACCGACTTTTGGTTTCTACCTGCCAACGATGGTGCCCTTCTCGGCACAGGGTAGACTTGGCTGAGGCCTTCTTCTTTCGCCCCGGCGTAAAAGCAACCACATCCCCCATATCTTCTGCCTGCTAGGAATTTGCATAAACGGCGATTAGTATAGCCGCCTGTTAGACGACATGCCCAGCAAGAGAGCACTTGATGCAGATCGAAAAAAACCGTGTGGTGTCCTTTCATTATCGCCTGTCCGAGCAAAGCGGCGGTGAAATCGAACACAGTTACGATGGTGAGCCCTCGCTCTACCTTCATGGCGCCCGCAATATCCTGCCCGCCTTGGAAAAGGCGCTGGCCGGTTTAAGCGCCGGCGACAAAATTGAAGTATCACTGACGCCCGAACAAGCCTATGGATTAAGGCAGGAAGGTCGGGTGCAGCGCATCCCCGCCAAATACCTTAAACATGAGGGCAAGATGAAACCGGGCCAGGTGGTTCGCTACCGGGACGATAACGGCACCCAGCAGGCAACCGTTATCAAGGTGGGGAAATTTTCCGTCGACGTGGATGCCAACCACCCACTGGCAGGCAAAGCCCTGGAATTTGCGATTGAGATTGTCGACGTGCGCGAGGCCTCTGCCGATGAGATCGCCCACGGCCATGCTCACGGCCCTGGCGGGCATCACCACTAAATCCCAGCCATAAAAAAACCGGGGACAGACCCGGTTTGTTTATGCGGGTTGTACCCGATTACTGCTGCTATTCAAGTTCCAAAAAGAACTGGGCGTCACGAATCAGCAGGTTGCGGCGATCGAAGTGGAAGATAGCCACGCCGCGCTTTTCAAGGTCTCCGTCGCGATAATAGACGGTGGCCGACGTGGCACGCCCGGCAGACAGCAGCTTCTCTACGCGTAGTTGACCTGGCGGGATATCCCAAAACGCTATGCGCTGCTCATGGCCGTAGGGCCAGCCCATCAGGCCGTCATCGGTAAACAGGCGTTCCAGCGCGCGGTTCTGCTTCTGATTAAAGGCAGAGACCAGCGCCTCAACCTTTTTCTTGCCTGCCTCGCCAACCGTTTCCCTAGCCTGCAGGAAGCCCTGCAAACCCGACAGCCCCATATGACGCAGCATGCGCCAGAATGAAGATATCCCGGCCACTGCGCTCGCTATGCCGTACTGCATTTGCTGACGCAGCATCGGTGCCAGCTCCCAATGGGCGGCGAGACGCTTGATGCGCACTTCGCCGTGCTCGGTTGTCAGCTCGTAAAGCAGATGCATGGGCACCCGCACCACCACCTTATCCGACATGCGAATCTCGATATCCAGATCCCTGACCACCGCGCCGGTGCACACTACATCGTAATCCACGTCAAAACGAATATCGTTGGCAGCGATAAAGGTTTCATAGAAGCAGCTTAGCGGGCTCTGGCCATTCTCGTCAGCCAGATTGATCTGTGGTTTCGAGCCAACCGGGTCTTCCACCACCGCGCAGTCCGCAAACAGCGACAGCCATTCGGGTTTATTATGCATAGCAACCGCGGCGGGAGAGCCTTCGACACAGGCTAGCAGAGCTTGCTTATCACGGAGAAGTGTTCGCATATTCGTGTTCTCACAAAACTACAGCAGGGACCGAGCTTACTGGCTGGCGCATGCGAAGAACTGTGACATTTTCACAATTACACACGCCAAGCTGTCAAAATCGGTAGTTTGTCACATACGGTTGGGGAACCACCGCATGCCTTGGCAAGAGACACTGGGGCTTAGCCGACTACAGGCTAGCGATAAAGTCCAGCAACGCCTGTCGCTGCGCCGCAAACGCAAAGGTTGCGATATGAGGCCCTGCGGTTTCTCTCAGTTGCTTCGGCGACGCCGCCTTGGCGTACAGCGAATGGGAGTGCCCAATTGGAACAACGCTGTCATCCGGGCTATGTAAGTAGAGCTGCGGAACGCCAGCCAACTGCCCCACAACATCAATTAAATCGAAACCTTTGGGCATCAACAGCGGTGCGAGCGGTGCAAACGGCCAGGTGACCCAGTTGCGTCTGGCAACCTCACCGGCAATGCGCGGGTAAGATGCTACCGCCGCATCGAGTATCATGGCATCGGGTTTATCCGCTTGAGTCGCCATAGCAAAACCCGCAACACCACCCCCGAGGCTTTGACCCAATACAATCAGCGGTGCGGTCACCTGCCTGTCACGCAACCACTGATAGCCTTTGCGCACATCGTCAATAACGCCCGCCAACTCGGGCTCACCGCCCGACTGGCCGTAGCCCCGGTAATCCAGCAGGAATACGTTATAACCCTTCTCTGGTAGCCACAGCACACTGTGCATATGGGTGCTGATATTCTCGGCATTGCCGTGCAGAAAGTAGACCGTTCCCCGTACCTCACTGGCGGCCGGCAGCCACCAGCCATGCAGGCGGATGTCACCCTGCGCGATATAGACATCCTGGTATGCAACACCGTGATCTGCAGGTGTTGCGACTATTTTTTTCATTGGATAAAACAGCAAGCTGGCACAACCGCTCAGGGTAAGCGCCCCAACCACCACCAGCAGGCTACGCGCTATTACAGAAAGCGCGAGGGCCGGGGCCTTAAAAATAATAACGCCATTGCAGACTGACATCCTCATCCCCTTGCCCCTCCTCCACAACCCGCCGCCAGTTAAAACGGATGCCGTGTTGCGCGGCAACCGCCACATTTAAGGACAGGCCCACCGTATTGCGTTCCACGCCATTTGCAAAACGGTAATGCTCTGCTTCCAGTGCAGCGGCAACATGTTCTCGTTGCAAGCCACCGCGCACTGTCAGGCCTGGCGCCGCTTGCCAGTTGTTCTCAAACCCTTCGTTATATTCTGCCCGAAGGGTCGCCAGCGCAGAAATATCAACACCCAGAATCTGCCACGAGCCGCCCGCGCCGCCCGAAGCGTAGGGCGCCAGATAATCCGGATGCCCGTCGCTGCGTTCAAGCCCGCCGCGAGCCTGCCAGCTGATCGGTTGAAAAAAGTCAGTGCGCGGCGCCAACGAACGGATATCGACCAATGTAAGCGATTGCAAGCGACTGCCCTCCCCATCCACCTGTCGCAGTGTTGCCTGCAGCATATTGAGCGATGCATTGCGAGGATAGCCCGCGACTGGGTCCAGCAGGTCATGATAGGTAAGGCGCAGGGACACCTCCCGATAGTCGCGCTCGTCGAAACGCCCCAGCGCTAGGCCTGCCAGCGCCGTTGCATGCCCCGCATCCGGTTCGGTTGGCCTGACTGGAGTCGCAGACTGACCTGCATCCGGGGGCAGGTGATTAATCGCCCGGAGCAACGCAAAGCTACGCCCGGCAACATCCGGACTACGCTGCTGTCGATTGTGCTGATAGCGTAGCAGGCGATAAGCGCCCAGGAGTAAAGTGCGCTGCTCATCCACAGATTTGCGTTGGAATGCCGGTACTCGATTTTGCGCTGGCTCCCTTGCCAGCGTCAGCACCCATTGCCGCTGCGCGGCGTCGAGGGGCGCCACCAACGCATCGAGCTCCCGCTGCCGGGACGGTCGATAGACCACCTCATCCACCAGCCCTGCTTCACGCACCGCGCGCACCGTGTCCACCGGGATGGCGTGTACTGGAAATTCAGCCGTGAGCGTTAGCCCCGGGCGCGCTACCTCCAGCAGTTCAAGCAGACGAAACGAACAGTTTTCATCCATAAAATAGTAGTCAAAATTGATCGATTGCAGTTCCCACAGATGGGCCATCAAACGATCAATTTCTGCCGCGTTAAGATTCAGCTCATATTCCCACACGTCGCGATTTTCAAGACGCGAGTACTCCTGCAGTTTGTCGACATAGGGCTGCAGGCTAAAGTGCCCGGGGTAACCGCCACTCATGCCGCGCCAGGCAAACAGCAGACTGCTGTCATTATCGGGCACAACCGCCGCGTAATTCACGGCATAGGACAGCAGAGCCGACTCGGCACGGTAACCCTGGGGGTCAACCCGTAAAAAGGTGTGACCGTACATGGAAGAGGGGCTATTGAGATAACTGGCGGCAAACACCAGCGCAACGGCGCCGGCGTTGATAGTTCCTCGCCACTGGCGGTAACCATCACAGGCAGCAGGTAATTCTGAGTCCAGGGCGCCCTGTTGCTGCAACCAACGAAAACGCGCGATGAATTGGCAGCGCAATGTCGGCAGGTTCTGCAGCTGCTCTACCGTGGCCTGCAATTCCGCACGCGCATCTCGCCTGCCGTCAACACTGAGGAAAAACGCCGGGTCGTCAACATAGCTTTCGCGCTCATAACCCGCTTTTACACGGCCATAATGCAGCAATGCCCGCCATTGAGGATGATCCGCCAGCGTATCGAGAGATGGTGACTGCGTCGACCCCTCCAATCCGGCCTTGCTGAGCGGCAACTGGGCGCGCGCTGATACAGCAAAAACCAGCAACAGGAGCAGGCCCCAGTAGCGTCGTGTTGTCATGAATCAGGGAAAGGCGGCGCAGCCTGAGGCAGCGCCGCTATCGATCAGGCAGCGTATTTGGCGAGCTGTGCGTCGGCGCGCATCAGATCCAGCATCGAGGCCATCACATCGTCGGCGGTAACTGAATCGCTGGGAAACAACGCGTCAAAATTATTGTGCAGCAACGTTTTGAAGTGCGAACGATCTTCCGTCGCAACACCCATGGAGATCGCAACGGCGCTGAGCGCCTCGCCGTCACCGCGGGCCACGTCTTCGCTGAACTCATCCATGATCGCACCCAGATTGATCAGTGGTTTGCCCGCGTAGGTAAGCGTGCCGTTGGCGGAGCAACCATTGGTACCGGAGGTCATGCCAAAGGTGTTGTTGCCAGAAGTACCATTGGTAATAGAAGCCACCACATGAATGGGCAGGCCGGACTGACCTTCGAACAGCATATTGCCCCAACCACAACTATCGCCCCCAGGTACCACAGCAAAGCTGGCTGCAGATGCGGTGGCCAGAACAGAAGCCATTAACAGTTTTTTCATAAGGAATCTCCAGACATTGTTAGGATTGTTGTGCAGGAGCCCACACATCAGGGCGAGCCTGGCCCCAGCCTAGCACAAGGCCATCGCAAAGTGCCCTCCAAATTGCAGCCCAATATTTATTGAAATTCCAGCAGGAAAGTAACCGGCCCATCATTGAGTAATTCAATCTGCATATCCGCGCCAAAGCGACCAGCCTCGACTGTCGGATGACGTTCTCGCAGTGTGTCGAGCAGGGCGTTATAGAGCAGCTGGGCGTCAGCCGGGCTAGCTGCAGTGGAGAAACCGGGGCGCAAGCCTTTGCGGGTATCGGCGGCAAGGGTAAATTGG
>NZ_JBVBUV010000054.1:0-26380 GCF_057445395.1 Litorivivens sp. | reverse complement strand
TAGGAGAAATACCATGGGCTTGGCTTTGATTGCTGTTTCTTTGATGATCGGTTTTGGTGCTCTGGGTACCGCCATCGGTTTCGCTCTGCTGGGCGGTAAACTGCTGGAAGGTTCTGCGCGTCAGCCTGAACTGGCTCCCATGCTGCAAACCAAAATGTTCCTGATCGCCGGTCTGCTCGATGCGGTTCCGATGATCGGTGTAGGTATCGCGATGTACGTACTGTTCGTACTCGTACCGGGAATGGCGTAAGCGCACCTTTTTTGACAGTACTTACATTTAACCGTCAAACAGAGGTGTCGGCGTGAACATTAATCTCACCCTAATTGGCCAGTCCATCGCCTTCTTGTTTTTCATCTGGTTCAGCTACGCCTTCGTCTGGAAGGCGATCAGAGCCGCCATGGATGAGCGCGAGAAGCAGATTGCTGACGGGTTGGAAGCTGCAGATCGCGCAGGTCGTGATCTCGAGCTAGCTCAGGACAAGGCTACCAAGCAGCTGAAAGAAGCGAAGGCTGAAGCGGCAGGCATTATCGAAGCTGCCAACAAGCGCGCGAATCAGATTGTTGATGAAGCCAAAGGACAGGCACGAAGCGAGGCTGATCGCATCAAGGCCGCTGCACAGGCAGAGGTTGAGCAAGAGGTCAACCGTGCCAAAGAGCAGCTGCGTTCCCAGGTTGCCACACTGGCGCTGGCTGGAGCAGAAAAAGTGTTGGAAGCGTCTGTAGACGAAGCCAAACACAAAGCGCTGCTCGACAAGCTGGCCGCCCAATTGTAAGCGAGGTAAACCATGGCTGAACTGAGCACGTTGGCAAGACCTTACGCAAAGGCGGCGTTCGAGTTCGCTCTGGCCGCTGGCGATCTCGCCGGCTGGTCGGTGCAGCTTGCGACAGCGGCGGCGGTTGCCCAACAGGACGTGATCAAAAAAGTGCTGGCTTCACCAGCGATGACCACGGCCGAGCAGGCCCAGACCTTTATCGATGTGTGCGGTGACGCACTCAGCGAAAAAGCCCAGAACTTTATTCGTGTTCTGGCGCAAAACAAGCGTCTGAAACTGCTGCCGCAAATCGCTGTTATTTTCGAAGCCCACAAGGCAGCTCAGGAAAAGAGCGTTGACGTAGAACTGTCAACGGCTTACGAGCTTGATGCTGAGACCCAGCAGAAACTGGCTGAGGCACTGAGTGGCAAACTCCAGCGCGAAGTCAAAGTAACGGCAGTCGTCAATAAAGAACTGCTCGGCGGTGTGTTAGTCCGTGCGGGTGATTTGGTTATTGACGGTTCGGTGCGCGGTCGCTTAGCGAAACTCGCCGAAGCAATGCATTCCTAAGCGATTAGACACAGGATTGAGGAACAGAGCATGCAGCAACTGAATCCATCCGAAATTAGCGACATCATTAAGCAGCGCATCGAAAATGTCGATGTGTCTTCTGAAGCTCGCAATGAAGGAACCGTAGTATCCGTATCTGACGGTATTGTCCGTATCCACGGCCTGACCGACGTCATGTACGGTGAAATGATTGAATTTGAAGGCAACCGTTTTGGTATGGCACTGAACCTGGAGCGTGACTCCGTCGGTGCTGTTGTCCTGGGTGACTACCTGGGCGTTGCGGAAGGCCAAAAGTGTAAGTGTACCGGCCGCATCCTTGAAGTACCGGTTGGTCCGGAACTGGAAGGTCGCGTTATCGACTCGCTGGGTAACCCCATCGACGGTAAAGGCCCGATCGACGCTAAACAAACCGACGCGATTGAAAAAGTTGCCCCCGGTGTAATCTGGCGTAAATCGGTTGACCAGCCTGTGCAGATTGGTCTGAAAGCCATCGACGCCATGGTTCCCATCGGTCGCGGCCAGCGTGAGCTGATCATCGGTGACCGTCAGATCGGTAAAACCGCTGTAGCGGTTGACGCGATCATCAACCAGAAAGATTCCGGCATCAAATGTATTTACGTTGCCGTTGGTCAAAAAGCGTCTTCTGTTGCTGCTGTTGTGCGCAAACTGGAAGAGCACGGTGCTATGGATCACACCGTTGTGGTTGCAGCAACCGCTTCTGACCCTGCGTCCATGCAGTTTATCGCGCCGTTCACCGGCTGTACTATCGGTGAGTATTACCGCGATCGCGGCGAAGACGCGCTGGTTATCTACGACGACCTGACCAAGCAAGCCTGGGCTTATCGCCAGATCTCGCTGCTGCTGCGTCGTCCGCCGGGCCGTGAAGCTTACCCCGGTGACGTGTTCTACCTCCACAGCCGTCTGCTGGAGCGCGCAGCGCGTGTTTCTGAAGAGTATGTTGAGAAGTTCACCAACGGTGAAGTTAAAGGTAAGACTGGCTCGCTGACCGCACTGCCGGTTATCGAAACCCAGGCAGGTGACGTATCGGCCTTCGTACCGACCAACGTTATCTCTATCACCGACGGTCAGATCTTCCTCGAAACCGATATGTTCAACGCCGGTATCCGTCCTGCAATGAACGCAGGTATCTCGGTATCGCGTGTTGGTGGTTCGGCTCAGACCAAGGTTATCAAAAAGCTGTCCGGTGGTATCCGTACTGCACTGGCTCAGTACCGCGAACTGGCGGCATTCTCACAGTTTGCTTCTGATCTTGACGACGCAACCAAGGCCCAGCTGGACCACGGTGAGCGCGTTACTGAACTGATGAAGCAGAAGCAGTACTCACCGATGAGTATTGCGGAAATGGGACTGGTTCTGTACTGCGCCAACGAAGGCCACCTGAAAGACATCGAAGTCAACAAAGTACTCGACTTCGAAGCGTCTCTGCTGTCTTACGCCAACAGCGAATACGCTGACGTAATGAAGCAGATTAACGTCAAAGGTGACTGGAACGACGAGCTGGAAGGCAAGTTCAAAGAGCTTGTTGAAAAGTTCAAGGCGACCCAGACCTGGTAAGTTTTTCCAGGGAACAATACGGCGCGCGAGAGCGCGCCTGAAGGAAGCTTGAGGGCCAATTTATATGGCAGGCGCAAAAGAAATACGCACCCAGATCTCCAGCATCAAGAGCACGCAGAAAATTACCAGCGCGATGGAAATGGTCGCCGCGAGTAAAATGCGTAAAGCTCAAGATCGCATGCAGCTGGGCAAGCCGTACGCGCAGCGCATCCGGGCAGTGGTTGGCCACATCGCCAATGCCAACCCGGAATACACCCACCAGTTCATGGAAGAACGGGAAGTTAAGCGCGTGGGCTTTATTCTGGTATCGACCGACCGTGGTTTGTGCGGTGGTCTGAATATCAACCTGTTCAAAGCCGCTATCCGCAGTATGAAATCCTGGTCTGACCAGGGCGTTGAAGTCGATCTCTGTCTAGTGGGCGCTAAAGCCAGCGCATTCTTTCAGAGCTACGGCGGTAACGTGACCGCTACGGTTCGCGATCTGGGCGAAGACCCCGAGATCAAAAGCCTGATTGGCAGCGTGAAAGTCATGCTCGACGGCTACAGCGATGGCACTATCGACCGACTGTACTTGGTGCGCAACGAATTTGTGAACACCATGACGCAGACGCCTCAGGTCGAACAGTTGCTGCCGCTGCCCGCGGATGACGACGAAGAACTGAAGCATCATTGGGACTATATTTACGAGCCCAACGCCGAAGAACTGCTGGACGGACTGCTGACCCGCTACATTGAGTCACAGGTATACCAGGCGGTAGTTGAGAACGGTGCCTGTGAACAGGCCGCGCGAATGATTGCGATGAAGAGCGCAACAGATAACGCCGGCGATCTGATCGATAACCTGCAGCTGGTCTACAACAAGGCCCGTCAGTCAGCGATCACGCAGGAGCTGTCAGA
The DNA here is from genome assembly GCF_057445395.1 of Litorivivens sp. Taxonomy (NCBI): domain Bacteria; kingdom Pseudomonadati; phylum Pseudomonadota; class Gammaproteobacteria; genus Litorivivens; species Litorivivens sp. The sequence continues at coordinate 22,586 of NZ_JBVBUV010000054.1, read as the reverse complement.
AATAGTTGGCGGTGCTGCGGCAGTCAGTGGTTAAGACTGCGAGACAGGAAACGAAATTTAAATCTTCAGGTTTGAGAGGAACCGGAAATGAGTAGCGGACGTATCGTACAAATCATCGGCGCCGTTATCGACGTGGAATTTCCACGCGATGCAGTGCCTCAGGTTTATGACGCATTGACCGTCAACGACAGTGGCCTGGTACTGGAAGTACAACAACAGCTGGGCGACGGCATAGTGCGCACAATTGCACTGGGTTCTTCCGAAGGTCTGCGTCGCGGCCTGGAAGCAACCAATACCAAAGAGCCGATCAAGGTTCCTGTTGGTACTGAAACCCTGGGCCGTATCATGGACGTACTGGGCAACCCGATTGACGAATGTGGTCCGATCGGCGAGCAAGAGCGCATGCAGATTCACCGCGACGCGCCTAAGTACGAAGAGCTGGCAGCGTCTAACGAGCTGTTGGAAACAGGCATCAAGGTTATCGACTTGGTCTGCCCGTTCGCCAAGGGTGGTAAGGTTGGTCTGTTCGGTGGTGCCGGTGTTGGTAAAACCGTAAACATGATGGAACTGATCAACAACATCGCAACCGAGCACAGCGGTCTGTCGGTTTTCGCAGGTGTTGGTGAGCGTACTCGTGAAGGTAACGACTTCTACCACGAGATGCAGGAAGCTGGCGTTGTTAACGTCAAAGACTTCAAGCAGTCCAAAGTTGCGATGGTTTACGGTCAGATGAACGAGCCGCCCGGTAACCGTCTGCGTGTTGCACTGACTGGTCTGACCATGGCCGAGAAGTTCCGTGACGAAGGTCGTGACGTACTGTTGTTCGTTGACAACATCTACCGTTACACACTGGCCGGTACTGAAGTATCAGCACTGTTGGGCCGTATGCCCTCAGCGGTAGGTTACCAGCCGACACTGGCGGAAGAGATGGGCGTTCTGCAGGAGCGTATCACCTCCACCAAAACCGGTTCTATCACGTCAATTCAGGCGGTATACGTACCGGCGGATGACTTGACCGACCCGTCGCCTGCAACCACCTTTGCTCACCTCGACTCAACTGTTGTACTGAGCCGTGATATTGCAGCGAAAGGTATCTACCCTGCGGTTGACCCGCTGGATTCAACCTCTCGTCAGCTCGACCCGCTGATCATCGGCACCGAGCACTACGATGTTGCCCGGGGCGTGCAGACCGTACTGCAGCGCTACAAAGAACTGAAAGACATCATTGCCATTCTCGGTATGGATGAACTGTCAGAAGAAGACAAGCTGGTAGTAGAGCGTGCGCGTAAAATCGAGCGTTTCCTGTCTCAGCCCTTCCACGTGGCAGAAGTCTTCACTGGCAGCCCCGGTAAGTACGTTTCTCTGAAAGAAACTATCCGTGGTTTCCAGGAAATCCTGAGCGGTCAGCACGACGATCTGCCCGAGCAGGCTTTCTACATGGTTGGCACCATCGACGAAGCAATCGAGAAAGCGAAGAAGCTGTAAGGCTCTTCAGCGTAGGCATGGGCGCCTCAGCAGAGGCGCTCGCTAGCAACGAGGTTAGAACATGGCTATGACCATACATTGCGACATCGTAAGCGCGGAAGAAGAAATTTTCTCCGGGCTGGCCAGGATGGTTGTGGCGAACGGCACACTCGGTGATCTGGGTGTTAGCTACGGTCACGCACCTCTGCTGACTGCGTTGGAGCCGGGTCCGATTCGCGTAATTAAAGACGGCGGCGAAGAAGAAATTTTCTACGTCTCCGGTGGTTATCTGGAAGTACAGCGCGGCGTAATCAGCATTCTGGCTGATACGGCAGTACGCGCTGGCGACCTGGACGAAGCCGCTGCGACAGAAGCGCAGAAGGCTGCGGCTCATGCGATGACCAATCAGAGTGGCGAAATCGACTACTCGCGCGCTGCCGCTCAGCTGGCTGCCGCCTCGGCACAGCTCCGAACCTTGCAGCAGATTCGCAAGAACTTGAAAAAGTAATTTTTTCTCAACGGGGAAAACTTCCTCGGCAGAAAGAACCAAAGAAGGGTAGCTTATAGCTACCCTTTTTCGTTTCCGATAACATCAAATTTTTGGGAAGGACGCACCGTGAAAACAGAAGTCGTGATTCTCGCCGCCGGGAAGGGCACTCGCATGCGCTCGGGGCTACCGAAAGTTATGCACCCCATCGCTGGCAAACCCATGCTCGGTCACGTGGTGGATGCGGCCAGAGCCATCAATGCCGCAAACATTCACGTGGTGGTGGGGCATGGTGCCGATCAGGTAACCGATGCGTTTGCCGACAGCGGACTGTCCTGGGTTGAACAACTGGAACAGAAAGGCACCGGGCATGCGGTTGCGCAAGCGCTCCCCAAGCTTGTCGAAAGCAGCCGAGTGCTTATCCTGTACGGCGATGTGCCGCTTATCGCCCCCGACACGCTCGCCCGACTTCTGGATCTTTGTGGCGACACAAGCATGGCTCTGCTTACCACCGACCTGAATGACCCCACAGGCTATGGTCGCATTGTTCGCGAGTTCGACAAGGTTGTTGCCATTGTCGAGCAAAAAGATGCCTCCCGTGATCAGCTTGCGATTCAGGAAGTGAACACCGGTATCATGGCCGTCAGCGCCCGGCACCTGAATAGCTGGTTGCCGAAACTCAGCAGTGACAATGCCCAGGGCGAATACTACCTCACCGACATTATCGCAATGGCAGTGGCTGACGGCGTCAGCATTGAAGTTGCCCAACCAGCAACCTCCTGGGAGGTGCAGGGCGTCAACAATCGAATGCAACTCAATGAACTCGAGCGTTATTATCAGCAGTGTCGTGCAAAGGAGCTTATGGCTAGCGGCGCTACCCTGGCTGATGCCGCGAGAATCGATATTCGGGGTAGCCTCACGGTTGGTGAAGACTGCTATATTGATGTGAATTGCGTATTTGAAGGTCAGTGTGAAATTGGCGCCAACGTCCATATTGGTCCCAACTGTGTGCTCACTAACAGTACCGTTGCTTCAGGTAGTACAATAAAAGCCAACTCTGTGCTGGAAGACGCTGTGGTTGGTGAGCGCTGCGATGTTGGCCCCTTTGCGCGACTGCGCCCCGGCACGGTTTTGGCAAGTAACGCCAAGATCGGCAATTTTGTGGAAACCAAAAAGGCCGTTGTGGGACAGGGCAGCAAGGTAAATCACCTAAGCTATATTGGTGATAGCGAACTCGGTGACAATGTTAACGTTGGTGCCGGTACCATCACCTGTAACTACGACGGCGTAAACAAATCGAAAACGGTTATCGGTGACGGAGCTTTTATTGGCTCTAACACTTCACTTGTGGCACCCGTCAGTGTCGGGAAAAACGCGACCGTTGGTGCGGGTTCGACCATTACCAGCGATGTGCCCGATGAAGACCTTGCGGTAGCGCGGGGCAAACAACGCAATATTTCAGGCTGGAAGCGGCCAACCAAAAAATAGACTGGGAAATTCATCATGTGTGGGATAGTGGGCGCGGTTGCCGATCGCAACATCAGCGGAATTTTGCTTGAGGGCCTGAAGCGCCTTGAATACCGCGGCTATGACTCGGCCGGGGTGGCGTTGGTGGCGGGCGGCACACTGACCAGCTGTAAGCAGGTGGGTAAGGTGGCAGCGCTTGAAGCCGCCATGACAGCAGAGCATCGCGGTAATATCGGTATTGCCCATACCCGCTGGGCTACCCACGGCAAACCTACTGAGCGCAATGCACACCCGCATTTTTCCGGCAGCAAGCTTGCGGTTGTTCACAACGGAATAATTGAAAACCATGCAGAACTTCGCGACCAATTGAGCGCGAAAGGGCATGAGTTCGTCTCTGAAACCGATACCGAAACTATCGCCCACCTGATTAACGACTTGATGACGGGCGGGCTCGATTTGCTCGAGGCGGTAAAAACGGCGATTCCAGAGTTGGAGGGCGCCTATGGCCTGGCGGTTGTTCACGCCGACGAACCCAATCGGATTGTATGCGCCCGCAGTGGCAGCCCACTGGTACTGGGCCTGGGCTTTGGCGAAAACTTCCTCGCCTCTGATCAGCTCGCCCTGCGCCAGGTAACAGACCGCTTTGTATACCTTGAAGAAGGTGATATCGCCGAAATCACGACCTCAGGTTACGCCATCTGGAACAGCGATGGCGACACAGTGGAGCGAGCAATAGAGCGCATTGAAGGCACGGCCGATTCTGCCGACAAGGGCCACTACCGCCACTTCATGCTCAAAGAAATCTACGAGCAACCGGCGGTGGTGAGAAATACCCTGCGCGGGCGCATTGGCCGCGATCACATATTGGAGCAAGCCTTTGGCAGCTCCGCCAGTGAGATCTTCGACAAGGTGCAGAGCGTGCAGATCGTTGCCTGCGGCACCAGTTACCACTCCGGTATGGTGGCCAAGTACTGGATTGAAGGCGTAGCGGGAATTCCTTGTCGGGTAGAAGTGGCCAGTGAATTCCGCTATCGCAAATTTGTCGTTAGCCCGGGCACCTTGCTGGTGACCATTTCCCAATCGGGCGAAACGGCCGATACCTTGGCCGCCTTGCGCTTGGCCAAAGAGCTGGACTACGCCGCCACCCTGACCATCTGCAATGTCGCGCAGAGTTCACTGGTGCGCGAATCCGATCTACGGCTGATGACCGAAGCCGGCCCGGAAATCGGTGTGGCCTCTACCAAAGCCTTTACTACCCAGCTGACGGCACTGCTTATTTTGACCGTGGCACTGGGGCGCCGCTACGCCATTGATCGCGACAAAGAGCGCGCCATTGTTGCCGCCCTGCACGCACTGCCGGCAACACTGAGCGCAGCGCTGGAGCTGGACAACGATATTTGTGCGGTGGCAGAACAGTTTGCCGACAAACACCACGCGCTATTTTTGGGCCGAGGTGCGCAGTGGCCAATCGCCATGGAAGGTGCCCTTAAGCTCAAGGAAATTTCCTACATCCACGCGGAAAGCTACCCGGCAGGGGAGCTCAAGCACGGCCCGCTGGCGCTGGTCGATGACGACATGCCGGTCGTGGCCGTAGCCCCGAACAATGAACTGCTGGAAAAGCTCAAGTCAAACTTGGAAGAAGTTCAAGCCCGCGGCGGGCAGTTGTATGTGTTTGCCGATAAAGAAGCCGGCTTCAAAAATGAGAGCGATCTGACCGTAATTCCAGTACCCACCAGCGAAGAAATGATAGCGCCCATTATTTACACGGTACCGCTACAACTGCTGTCTTATCATGTGGCCGTGTTTAAAGGCACTGATGTGGATCAGCCGAGGAACCTGGCCAAATCAGTTACCGTTGAATAAGTGCTAATCTGCGCCAAGATAAACACGTAACAAGCCCGGACTTATTCCTTGCAGGTGTTCGCGAGCGTTTATTTCATCGCGCTTTTCGACTCGACAGTGCAGCAGGGTGACACACGCCTGAAACGCCTTGCCTGCAGGTTTTGGGTAGGGGCTATTCAGATGGTGAATTAACCCCGGGCGCCGCAGCAGCAGCCAGGCAGGAAAGTGGGTGCTGGGGTGGGGCTCGTCGCTATCGCTAAATTCCTGCCACTGTGTGTTGAGCGGTCCAATGCTGGAGGCGACCGCCATTAGTGACGAGCTATCAACATCAAGTTCAAACACACTGGCTGCGGCCAGCATTGCGATATCTTGTTGTCCTCGATAGTACAGAGCCTGCGCCAATCGTCCCAGTAGCTCAGGTTGTTCCCGATAATCGGTGATATTGGCGATACTGTCGATGACCTGTTGCCAGTCTGGAATCTGCATCCAGGCATAGCTTGGATGGATGTGTGGCTCGCGGCTGGCCGCGAGACTGTGCCCCAGACGTTGCCAGGCCAGCGCGAGATAATCACGCGCCCGGCCGCGCAGTAATTCCCTGGCCACTGGCGCGATGTCATGCTCCAGCCCCGCCAATTCGTCCGCTACCCATTCAGACTCAATGACCGGGTTAGCCGCCATGTGTTTGCCGTATAACACCAGTGTTTCGAAGCGTCCGAGCTGGTTGTGATTGGGGGCGATCTCGCACAGCGTGCTGTAGGCTTTTTCGGCTTCCTGCCATTGGCGCCCGCACAGGGTATCGATCAGACCATTTTCCGCACTGGCGGTGCCGCTATCCATAAACAGATCGAGCTGCGGTAAATCTTGTGATCGCAGCCAGCGTGTCGACAGCAGTTGTGAGAGTTCGGCGCGACGGCTGAAGGCGAGCTCTCGCTCGGACTGTTCGGCGCGCCAGTCGTGATAGCGCGTACTTTCACTGACTAGCTTGAGCGCCTGAGCCTGACGCTGACCCGCCTGTAATAGCGCTAGCAGTGTGCCGGTTTCACATTCGACCGCTTGTGTCAGGAAATCGTGCTCGCCATAGCGCCACGCTTCATAGCCAGGGTAGGGCAGCAAGCCGGTATCGATCAGCCATTGAACCGGACAGAAGCTACCGCGTTCCTGAATTTGTGTTTGTATGGTCTGAAGGTCAGGTTCATTGGGCAAAGCGCGTTGCGTTTCGAGTGTCATAAAAAACCGGAATGAAAGTTTAGTCGAGCAGTGCCAGTAGCGCGGCGTTGTCCAATGCCAGCTTCTGGGTCTTTGCTTCGGCGACGTTGTAAATCTGTTGCAGCAGCTCACGTTTGTGCAGCTGCAGGGCATGGATTTTTTCTTCTACGGTGTTTTCAGCCAGCAGCTTGTAAACAAACACCGGGCGGGTTTGCCCTATACGATAGGCTCTATCGGTTGCTTGCGCTTCGGCTGCGCTGTTCCACCAAGGGTCATAGTGAATCACAGTATCGGCGCGAGTCAGATTAAGGCCAGTGCCGCCTGCCTTGAGGCTGATGAGAAATACCGGTACTTCGCCATCCTGAAAGCGTTTTACCAGTGCGCCTCGATTCTTGCTGGCACCGGTCAGCATAATGTGGGGAATTTTGTGCTTTTTTAGGTCCGCTGCGAGCCGGTCGAGCATGCGGGTAAACTGTGAAAATACCAGTACCGAACGGCCTTCATCCACCAGCTCGTCGAGCATTTCCATAAGGTGCTGGCGCTTGGCGGAGTCGACGTCATAATAGCTGTCGTCGATGAGACTGGGGTCGCAGCAGACCTGACGCAGCTGCATCAGGGCGTTGAGAATCAAAATACGGTCTTCGTTGTCTTCACCACGCAGCCGGTCTTCATGAAGACTGTCGACGCAGCGCTGGCGCAGGGTTTCATAGAGCTCGGCCTGCGCGTCGGGTAGCGGCAGTTTGACGACAACTTCGGTCTTGGGTGGCAAATCTGTAGCCACCTCTTCTTTTGTACGGCGCAGTAGAAAAGGCCCAATACGTTCCATCAGCGCGCGCGCCCGAGCCTCATCGCCATCTTTTTCGATAGGTTTGCGGTAACGTCGCTTGAAACCTTGTTCACTGTCCAGAAAGCGCGGCATCAGAAATTCAAATTGCGACCAGAGCTCACCGAGATGGTTTTCCAGCGGAGTGCCGGTAAGGCAGAGTTTGTAGGGGGCTTCCAAGCGCCGCAGCTGCCGCGATACTTGCGCGCGTGGGTTTTTGATGGCCTGGGCTTCGTCGAGAATGATGCCGCTCAGGGGCTGCTCCAGCCAGTAGTCTATGTCTTTGGCCAACAGCGCGTAGGAAGTGAGCAGCACATCGTACTCGCCGAGCTTTTCCCAGTGCTGGTGGCGCTCCAGCCCGTGCAGCAACAGGCAGCGCAAATGCGGCGCAAAGCGCTCGGCTTCCTGCTGCCAATTATGCAGCACACTGGTGGGAGCTACCACCAATGTAGGGTCGCTGAGTCTTCCCGCCTGATGCTCAATACTGAGGTGGGCGAGTGTCTGCACGGTTTTTCCCAGCCCCATGTCGTCCGCCAGAATGCCGCCTACACCGAGGTGGCGACGTTGCTGCAACCAGGCAACGCCGAGTTGTTGATAGCTGCGTAGCTCGGCATTAAAGGTGTCAGGAAGACGAAAGCTTTCAAGATTGGGCGAGGACACAATCTCTTGCGCGCGGCTCAGCAGCGCTTTGCTTTCTTCATCGCTGGCGGCGCCAGCTTCGGTCAGGCTCTGCAGGCGATGCAGCTGAGATTTGGGCAGCCGCAGGCTATCTCCTGGAGTGGCGGTTTCATCCAGCTCCACCAACAAATCCAGCCATTGCAGTAGTTTGGCCACTGGCAGCAAGACGCGGCGGCCATCGGGCAGGCTGAGTGGTAGCTCGCTGTCGCGATCCAGCGCCATCAACTGTTCACGGGTATAGCGCTGCGCGCAGTCGGTGAGTAGCGGCAGAAGCGACAGGGGCTCGTCGTCTATATGTACGGTGAGGGCCAGCTCAAACCAATTTTGCTCCAGCCAGTGTGCCGCCAGTTCGACGCGTTCGACGCTGACAAAATTGTGGCGAAAATCAGGGTCGATGCTGACCGTCCAGCCTTGGCTTTTGAGCTGCGGCACCGCGACCGTCATCACCTGTCGCCAATCCGCGCGCTGGGCAAATGTCACCTCCGCGCCGCTCAGGGGTTGGGGCTCATATTCTTCCAGTGCGAGGTAGAGGGCCTGTTCCCAATCTGCTTCCTGTTGCGGGTTGCGCTGTACTCGGTACAGCGTGCTGTTGTCGGCAGAAAAATAGGGCCGTTCATCGATCTGATCGGCGTGATCAAAACGCAGTGTCTGGCCATGGTGATGGTAGCTAAATTGCAGGCGCAGGCAGTCTTCGCCAGCGTTGCGGCCACCACTGCGGCGGTACAGGTGTAGGTGCGGCCGCGGTGAGCTGGTAACTGTTTCAACCCCGATAGTCTGGGGCAGGGGCAATCCGAGTTGGCTGAAGGCCGCTTCATGCTGTTGCAGAAAGCCGGGTATATCCTCGGGGTCTATATAGGGCGCTTCTCTGACCCAGGCGAGCGCTTCGGGCGGCAGCGCGCTGTCGATTTTTCCCAGTTCGCCGCGTGCGGTATCCCAGTAGGCCGGAGGATCAACGGGTAATACGCGGCAGGGCTTCGGTGTCAGCCAGGTCAGGTACTGGCCACCCTGATCATCGGCACGCCAGCCGGGGTCGATTGCCAGCGCATCGCCCTCGGACAGGCGTTGTCCCTGAGGGTTGCGGGCGCGCTGAGTAGCCAGTAAAGATTTCAGCCAAGCCCACTCCCGCACGGCGCCGCCTTTACCCGATTGCAGCCAGGTCTGGTCGGTTTCTGCCAGTCTGGCCAGCAGGGTTACATCGTCTTGCGACAGAAACGGCGGCGGTTGCCGTAAATGGGCTGCTTGCAGGCGATAGGGCTGTATGGCATCCAGCCGGCCATTGGGTTGCTCTCGCGCCACTACCAGGTCGAGTTGCAGGGGTGGCGTCAGCACGTAGTAAAGCTGGCGAGACTGGCTGTTTGGCTCCAGGCTCTGTTCGCGACGCAATTGTTGTAAGAAACGACTGGACATGGGTCTGTGGGCTAATGACAGTCGGCTATTGTGGCAGATGTGGGCGGTGGTCTGAATACCCTGGGGTCTGCGCTGCGAAATCCCAGTGTGGTAAAGTGCGCTGCGCCCAAATGACAGAAAGGAAAGCTCCATGCTAGGTCGAAAACTGGTTCTGAATGACAGTGTTTTGCTGATAACCGGCAAAACCGATAGCCACTGGCAGGCGCGTCGCATTTCTGATCAGACAGATATCGACGTTGAATTTCAAATACTTGCCGAGGCGCTTGCGAGCGGCAATGCGTGGTGGATTAGCGGTAGCGAGGAAGAAGAGTAGCCTCTTTTTCACTGATGCAGTACGACGTTATAGTGCTCGGGGCGGGCGCCTCGGGGTTATTCTGTGCCTTTACTGCGGCCCAGCGGGGCCGGCGTGTGCTGGTGCTGGAGCGCGCCAACAAGGTGGGCAAGAAAATCCTCATGTCTGGCGGCGGCAAGTGCAATTTCACCAATTACGCGGTGGAAGCCCATAACTTTATTTCTGCCAATCCGCATTTTTGCAAGGCGTCACTGAAGCGTTTTAGTCAGTGGTCCTTCCTCGATATGGTGTATCGGTACGACATTCCCTTTGAGGAGCGTCAATACGGTCAGTTGTTCTGCCTGAGCTCGGCCAAAGATATTCTCGCCATGTTGCTCGCGGAGTGCGAGGCTGCCGGGGTGGATATTAGCACCCACTGTGATGTGAACTCGGTGACGGCACAAGCGTCCGAGGGTGCCAGCAGACGCTACTCGGTGGCTTACCAGAATCAGGGACAAGCGCGCGAGGTATACTGCGAAGCGCTGGTGGTGGCCACCGGTGGCCTGTCAATTCCCACCTTGGGAGGCAGTGGCTTTGGTTACGAACTGGCGCAGCAGTTTGGGCTGGCACTCAAACCCCGGCAGGCGGGCCTGGTGCCGTTTATGTTCAGCGACCGACTGAAGGGGCTCTGTGAGCGCCTGTCGGGGTTGGCCTTGCCTGTGGGGGTGTCTTGCCGGCAGCAGGAATTTCTCGCAGATATGCTGTTTACCCACCGTGGTATGAGCGGACCGGCCATGCTGCAGATTTCCAATTACTGGCAGCCGGGCGATACGCTGCACATCGATTTTCTGCCGGGCGAGTCAGCCACTGACTGGCTGTTAACACAGAAACAGCAATCCCCGAAAAGCCTGCTGCGCAGCGTGCTGGGTCAAAAGCTGGCAAAAAGTCTGGTGTTGGAGCTGCAAGCGCTGTTTTGGCCGGAGCAATCAGAGACGGTGCTGGCACAGTTCAGTGACAAATACTTGCAGACGGTGGGTAAGCATATCAATGCTTTTGCTGTTAAGCCGTCCGCGACGGAAGGTTACCGTACTGCGGAGGTCACTCGTGGCGGTGTCGATACTGACGAGCTAAGTTCCAAGACGCTGGAAGCAAAAAAACAGCCCGGCCTTTATTTTATCGGCGAGGTCGTGGATGTCACCGGCTGGCTGGGAGGTTATAACTTCCAGTGGGCCTGGTCGTCAGGGTATAGCGCCGGACTGGCTGTCTAGGGTACGCCCGTCTGGCTAACTGTCGTGCTGCAAATACGTTTCAGTGGGCGCTGAAAGCCTGCAGGCAATAGCCTTTGCGCTGCGCTTCGGCAATCTGCGGATCTGGGTGTTGCTCACCCGACGCCAATTTAATCAGACGACGCTTGGTAATTTTAATCTCGCGAAAACCCTCTTTCATCAAATAGACAGTGGCGAGCTGCTCGGCACCAAAAAGATCGATGAAATTGATGTAGACGATAAAGGGGCATTCTTCGCCGGCTTTAAAATCGCCCTGATCCCGAGCCGATACCGCATTGATGGAAAACAGATACATGACATTGATTCCGTTAGCTGATAATGGCAAGGCGAAGCGCGTTAAGATTAAGCTGTAAACGACCCAGTGCAGTTTCGCCCTGAACCGTTTGGGCATCAAAATGCGCGACCTCGCGGTCACTGACATCTGGGTTGAGGCGCGCTAGTTCACAGAGCCGCACACGTTCGTTGTGGCGTTGTTGCCGGTAATTTTCCAGTGCCTGCGTGCGCCAATCGGCCTCTAAGTGCTGAGCTTGGTTTTCTGCGAGTTCGATGAGGTTGGCAAGTGGCTCGCGTATCTGGCGCAACAATGCGGGAATCAGTTTGCGCTTGATGGTCTGACACAGACCATTGAGCTGCTCGTGAGAAACCTTGCTGCCCAGCTCGCGACCCTTGGCGTCAATCAGTACGCGGGCGTAGCGATCAGGCAGATAGCGGTCGAGCTGCAGGGCGCTGGGTGCCTGGATGCCCGGATTGAGAAAACCTTCCAGCAACAGGCTGCCGGCCGGTAGGCCTTTGACCGCCAGCGTGCTGATGCAGGCGCTGCCAAAGTCGCCGGTCACAATCATTTCCATGGCATCGCGTACCAGTGGATGTTCCCAGCTGAAGAAGGCGATGTCCTCGCGCGACAAGGCCTTTTCTCGGCTAAAAGTGCCAGTGATGCCATCGGCGGGTAAGTGCGGGAAGCCATCGCTCACCATGTGATCGCCAGGCCTCAGAATGACGGTCTCGGCGCTGTGGTCCTCGTGTTCCAAACCAAACTGGTCCGCTAGCTGTTCCAGATAGTCTGCCAATTGTGCGCCGCGCTGCTCGGTTTCAACACTGGCTATCAATTGCCGAGCCTGCTCCGGGCGACAGGAGTTCAACTCCAGTAAACGGTTGCGTCCTGAATGCAGCTGAGCGCGCAGTTTGTCAGCGTGGGGGCAGGCCTGGGCAACGAGTTCAGCCATGGCGGCATCGCTGCTGAGAGCGTGTTCGAGCTGGCTGCCGAAAGCATCCAGCATGGCCGCACCGATAGTGCAGGGCTCGTCAAAGATGCGCAGGGCATCGCGATACCAAAGCAGCAGTCGCGCGGTGCTGCTGTCGTTGAAATAGGGTACGTGGATGTGTACTGCCTGCTTTCGGCCGATGCGATCCAGGCGTCCGATACGTTGTTCCAGCAGATCGGGATTGTCGGGCAGGTCGAACAGGATGAGGTGTTCGGCAAACTGGAAATTCCGGCCTTCACTGCCAATTTCAGAACACACCAATAGCTGGGCGCCACTGTCATCGTCGGCGAAATAAGCGGCAGCTCGGTCGCGTTCAAACAGGCTCATGCCCTCGTGAAATACCGACGCTGCTACTCCGCGGCGCAGGCGCAGATAATGCTCCAGATCGATCGCGGTCTGCGCATCGGCGCAGATCAACAGGGCACGCTCTTCCTGGCGCTGCAGCAGAAACGTTTCCAGCCAGCTAACACGGGCGTCTTGCGCGGGCCAATCTTCACTGGCAAAGGCGGTGGTGTCTGCGCCATCAGCGCTGTTATCAATCGGGTGCTCGTGCAGTTTCCGTTTGGGGAAGCCGCCAACCACGCTGCGCGAATTGCGAAACAGGCTACGGCCGGTGCCAAAGCGATCCAGCAGGGTCTCCAGCGCCTGTTGCTGGTAGGCTTGAGGGTTGTTCCGGAACTCGCCAGCCAATGGCTCCCCCAGCAATGCCAGGATGTCATCGTTGCTGGCTGCCTGATCGGGTGAAGCCAGCACGGCATCTACTTTTTCGCTGATGTCGTTGTATCCCGCTTGCTCTTCGACAAAGGCGGCGAGACTGGGGTAGCGATCCGGGTCGAGCAGACGCAGTCGGGCGAAATGGCCTTCAATGCCTGTGCTCTCGGGGGTGGCTGTCAGTAGCAGTACAGAAGGTATCGCACGGCACAGGGTTTCAGCCAGCGCGTAGCCGCTGTCGACCTCGCCGTTTTCTCGCCATTGCAGGTGGTGAGCTTCATCAATTACCAGCAGATCCCAGGGGGCTTCGCTAAGCTGTCGGCCGCGCTTGGGGTTGGCGCTCAACCAGTCAATGCTGGCAATGATGAATTGTTCGGTTTCGAAAGGGTTCTGTTCGCGCTCGCGCTCAGTGTCTTCGTCGTAGAAAACGGTGCTGTCTTCGTTGCGACTGGGGTCGAGCTCCTGGCAGCGCTCTTCATCAAACACGCTGAAATTCAGGTTGAAGCGCCGCCGCATTTCCACCAGCCACTGATTTACCAGACTGTCGGGCACCAAGATCAGTACCCGGTTCACGCGCTCGTCCAGATGAAGTTGATGCAGAATAAGGCCGGCTTCAATAGTTTTGCCCAGACCGACTTCGTCAGCTAGCAGCAGGCGAGGGTGTTCGCGTTGGGCGGCTTGCCGGGCAATGTGAAACTGGTGGGGAATCAGGTCGACCCGGGCGCCGAGAATGCCGCGACTCTGGCTGGCACGGGCCTGATTGCGCACAGCGAGCGTGCTGGCGCGCAGCATAAAGCGTTTGGGGTCGTCCAACTGGCCACTGAGCAGCCGTTCTTTGGCGGTGTGCAGCTGAATCTCGTGGCCGAGCAGCTGCTCCGGTATTGGATGCAGTTCGCCATTGTCGTCTTCGGCGAGATAGACAAAACACTGGTTGTGTTCCTGAATATCGCGCACCACCAGGCTGTGTTCACCCTGCAGGCTGATCGATTCACCTACCTCGAACCGTACGCGTGATAGCGGCGCGTTGTCGATCGCGTAGGTGCGTTCTTCTTCGGCGGCGGGAAAATTAATGGTAATGCGGCGGTTTTCAGCGTCCACGATCAGTCCAAGACCGAGATCGGGCTCGGTCATGCTGATCCAGCGCTGGCCATTGGCAAAGGCTTGTGACATTGCAGCGAAAGTTACATCGGGAAAAGCGGGCGTGCATGGTACCCGCCTTGAGGGCTGAGGGAAAGGCGAAAACCCGGTTTTAATGCCGCTCAGCAGTTGCCGCTGCGCGCGCTGGACTCTAGTCGCGGACGTCCATTGCTGCTGATGATCAGCTTGGTTAGTTTGTCGACAGCATTGGAGCAAAAGGTGACGGTGCCCGCCTGAAAGGCGCCATTGGCTGATTTGGATTCGCCGGTGGCGACGTAAGAGATCATGGCCGCCACCGACGAATTGCCGCTGATACTGAGGTCTGCGGCGTAGCCCTCCCGTGCGTAGAGCACAGTTTCACCCGTGTCATAGGTTCCGTCCCCGTTGGAATCGATAAAGGTGGTCCAGCCGGTGTGCCAGTGGTTGTCACCGTTGCTGATGGTGACTCGGGTGGCGCGATTTACCGCCTCATTGCGGGCGAGCTGTACATCGTTGAGCAGGTCGTGGGCCGCAGCGCGCAAGCGGTACTTGGTTATGATACTGCCTAGAGTGGGGGTGGCCAGCGACAATATAATGGCGCCGATAGCCAGGGTAAAAAGTAGTTCCAATAGCGTGAATCCCTTGCTCTGCATCACAGTTCCCTCCTGGAAGTGCAGCCTATTCTAGACAAGAATCCGTAAAGTCTGTCAATATCGTCGCTTAAATAATGCACTGGCGCCTCTGGGCGTTCAGATGAAACATCAGAACATGAGGTTCAGATGATTAAAGAAGACCAAGGATGGTGTCTTGCTCCCCGCCTGTACAAAAATCAAACGTTATTCCGTGCCTCCGGGTTTACCTTGATTGAGGTGCTGGTGGCGTTACTGGTCACGGCCCTGGGCGTCTTTGGCCTGGTAGCCGCCAACCTCAACGCCCTCAAATTCAACCATACCGCCGATGTACGTTCACACGCCAACCTGTTGGCCTACGATATTGCTGACCGCATGCGCGCCAATCGCTTTGCGGCACTCGACGGGCGTTATGACCTGAGTTTGAGCGATTCGGCACCCACCGGCACCGCGATTTACCAGGTTGACCTGAGCGATTGGCTCGGTGGCCTTGCCACGCAATTACCCGCAGGTGATGGCGCAATCTCCCGCGATGACACGACCTTTACCATTACCGTTCAATGGGACGAGAGCCGGGTGGGTGGTTCCCGTATCGCCGACGCTGATGGTGAGCATATTCAAGCCTTTGTATTTGTGGCGGAGCTGTGACCATGCCTCACCAGCAACGCGGTTTCGGGCTTGTGGAATTGATGATCGCGCTGACGCTTGGCTTGGCGCTCACGGGCGCAGTGCTGCAGGCTACCCTGGCCAGCCAGCGCAATCACAGCCTGCTGGAGGCGGGCGCCCAGCTGCAGGAGAACGGGCGTTTTGCGCTGCGTTATTTGTCGCAAGGGCTGCGCACCGCCGGCTTTATGGGTTGCCCGAATCTCAGTCATATTAAGGTGAATGTGATTTCGGATGCGCCGCCGGACGACATGGATTTCACCGGTAGCGGAGTAATCAGCGGGCTGGATAACGTCGGCACCAGCAACGATTACAGTGCAGTTGCTGGCACGGACATTGTGGAATTTCAGCGCGCGGGCCTGCCGGCTACACGTCTGGCAGGGAAT
Source organism: Litorivivens sp. (assembly GCF_057445395.1). Lineage (NCBI taxonomy): Bacteria > Pseudomonadati > Pseudomonadota > Gammaproteobacteria > Litorivivens > Litorivivens sp. Next base: position 6,888 of record NZ_JBVBUV010000054.1, on the reverse strand, counting down.
CTCCCCCCAAACAACGCCAATATTCAGGTGGAGAGTAATCCCGCTGGGCTGGTACGCAACGACTATGTATTTATTACTGATTGCGTTAACGCCGACCTCTTTACCGCAACCACTGTTTCGAACAGTCAAAATGGTGGCAATAGCAATGGCGGTAGCAGCAACAGGGCAGTGGTTACGATCACTCATGCCGAAGGTGTCAACACAAGCAACCGGTTGAGCAAAGTGTATGGTGAAGACGCCATGGTCATGGGCTTTGAATCGGTGGCGTATTTCATCAGAGACACGAATCGTGATACCGCCAAGGGTCACTCTATTCACTCGCTTTATATTCGCGCCCGCCAGCCCGGTTCGGGTGGCACGGCACCTGTTGCACAAGAGCTGGTTGAGGGTGTGGAGGATATGCAGCTGACCTACGGCGTCGACACCAGCGACGACAGGACAGTGGACGCCTACAAGACAGCGGCAGACATTTCTGACTGGTCGAAAGTGTTGAGCGTGCGGATCAACCTGCTGATGCAGAGTATCGACGATAGCGTGGTAAGCAGTGCACAACGCGGTTTGATTTTTAACGGAGATGCGGTGAATACCAACGACGGACGCTTGCGGCAAACCTATTCAACCGCAGTGGCGATTCGCAACCGGTTGCCCTAGGGAGAAGACGCTAATGTACATTCCAACGAAACAGGCTGGGGCGGCGTTGGTGGTGTGTCTGGTGTTGATGCTGTTGCTAACCGTAATCAGTGCCAATGCCCTGCGTTCCACTACGTTGCAGGAACGTATGGCTGGGAATGAGCGCGATACCCTGGCCGCATTTCAAGCAGCTGAAGCCGGTTTGCGCGCTGCCGAGCAGTTGCTGGAGAGCTCCGCAACATTGTCGTTTAACGGCAGTGGCGGATTGTTCAGTTTTTGCGACGATGCCAACCAAACGAAATGTAACCCCCCGGATTGGGGTGACCGCAGCGCCACTAACTGGCGGGCGGTTACCCGTTTCTCCAGCGCACTGGACAGCGACCCCCAATTCTATATTGAAGAGTACGGCGAACTCAGCACAAAGGTAGCCTCACTGGCGGCGGATGCCCCCCCTGAGACCTTTACCATGTATCGCATTACCGCCAGAGGTTTTGGTCTTTCTGATAGCTCGATGGTGGTGCTGCGTGCTTTCTATCGACGCAAGCAATAGGAAAATAACATGAAGCGATTTTCCGTAGGTTTGTTGGCCGGTTTGCTGATCTGCTTTCAAACACAGGCCGAGCTCAGTATTGCCACAGCACCTCTGTCACTGTCGGCCGGTGTGACCCCGAATATTCTGCTGGCGGTGGACGATTCCGGGAGTATGGACTCCGAGATACTGCTGCCCACAAACGATGGTGCACTGTGGTGGAATACTACGACGCAGAGTTTTTCTGGTCTGAATGCAGAGGACGAGCCTGCAGCAGGCGTGCTTAATGTGAATAAGGTGGGGGAAGCCAACAGCACCTGGAAAAAGTATGTCTACCTCTTCCCCAACGGACATCACAGCCGAAGCGACCCGCGTGGATTGCGTGTATATGAGGACGCCGAACACGACCATTTTGCTGTACCGCCGGTACCGCTGTTTGCCTTCGCACGTTCGCCAGACTTCAACAAAGCCTATTTTAACCCCCGCGATCGATATGCGCCCTGGCCCAGCGTTGGTGATCACACGTATCACAATATAAACCCCACTGAAGCGCCCAGTGATCCGGAGAAGGGCTCGTTCACGTTTGACCTTACACGCGAGATTGATCTCGACGGTAATAACGAAAAATTTAAAGTATTTGCGGGAATGCCAAAGCCCGGTATGGGTAGCGGTACTTACCGTAGCGCTGGCAGAAAAGACATCGCTTATTTTCCGGCCACTTTCTATCTGGCTGAAGCGCTGCCGGCAAGCTATGGCTACACCGGCAGCACCATGACCGGGTTCGCGCCTGACGGCGTTACCTCACTGCTTGGTTACGAAATCAAGCCGGCTAATTTTTCCACTCCCGAACACTACCAGGCGATGATTCAGAATTTCGCAAACTGGTTTTCTTACTATCGCAAACGCCATTTGGCTACTCGGGCGGGGATAGCCGGCTCGCTGTTCGAAGTACGAAAAGCGCGTGTTGGTTATTTCACGATAAACAGTCGCAATGCAGTGTCGATGCGATCGCTGGAGGATGTTGGTGAGCGGGAATCATTTTATGGCGATATTTATGGCTTGGGCGGCAACAGCGGCGGAACGCCAAACAAGCAGGCCCTCAAACACGCAGGTAACCAGTTTAAACGAGATGATTCTAATGCGCCGATTACGGCCTCCTGTCAGGCGAATGCGGCGATACTGTTTACCGACGGCTACAGCAATACACACAATCCCGACGTCGGGAATGCCGATGAGCACAAGGGAGCGCCCTACGCAGATGGGGTTTCAAATACGATGGCTGATATTGCCATGCATTTCTATGACACCCATTTGCGGGCTGATCTGGACAGCGGCAAAGTGCCCGTTGATGAAGCCTGTAATCGCAGCGATCGGTTGCCAAGCCTGGACTGTAAAACTGACCTGCATATGCTGACTTACGCGGTCACGTTGGGAGCTCGAGGCACCCTTTACGATCCGGACAATCCGCTAAACCCGTACAGTACGCCACCGAGTTGGCCCACAGAGTTTCCCAACCGCAGCCCAACGGCGGTCGACGACTTGTGGCACGCCACGATCAATGGACGGGGCGCAATGTTGACCGCCGACAAGCCGGTGGAAATCACAGACAAACTCAAGTCAGCCATTACCACCATTTTGCAATCGGTTGGCTCGGCCTCGGCGGTAGCTGCCAACTCCACCCGACTGGATGCCAACTCCCGCGTTTTTCAGGCGCGTTACGACAGCCGTGATTGGTCCGGTGAATTACTGGCCTACAATGTTGCCGGTGACGGGTCTTTGGAGAGTCGGGCATGGACCACCGATACCAGCACCGCGATACCAGCCCACGACACCCGGAAAATTTTCACCAAAAACAGTTCGGGTGGAGCCGAATTTCTTTGGGACGATCTTGATGACTCACAGAAAATTGCATTGACGCCGGATACGTCCGATACAGATCGTGCCACCGTGGGGCCGCGGGTGGTTAACTGGTTGCGGGGTGATCAGAGTCGAGAAGGTACGGATACCAGCCTGCGCATACGTACGAAGCGTCTGGGTGATATCGTCAATTCCACTCCCTTCTTTCACTGGAAACAGAATTTTGGGTTCTCCTCGCTGGCGACCGAGGGTGCAAGCTATGCGAGCTATGTTGCCAGCAAGGCCACGGAACCCGCCGTTATCTACGTAGGGGCGAACGATGGCATGCTCCACGCGTTTAAGGCCACTACAGGCGAGGAGCTTTTCGCCTACATTCCGGCCGGTGTCTACCAGAATCTCTATAAACTTGCACAGCCTGATTATGAACATCGCTACTTTGTAGACGGGCCATCGCAGGTTCACGATGCGTATCTGAATAGCGCCTGGCGCTCGGTGCTGGTGGGGTCAACGGGCGCTGGCGGAAAGTCTGTTTTCGCGCTGGATGTCAGTGACCCCGACGGTATGACTGCCAGCGATGTGCTTTGGGAGTTTCATACCTCGAGCAGCAGCAGCGATAAGCTGGGTGTCGCGCTGACGAACCCAGTGATTGCGCGTCTTGCGAGCGGCGACTGGGTGGCCATTTTTGGCAATGGCTACAACAGCGGCGATAGCCTCAAGCTGTTTGTCCTAGACCTGCTGACTGGTGACATTATTCGTGTCATCAATACCGGCGTATCCGGTGAGGACAATGGCTTGGGGAATATCGTGCCGGTAGATGTGGATGCTGACCGCATGACCGACCATGTATACGCCGGTGACCTTAGTGGCAACGTGTGGAAATTTGACCTGACGGGTAGCTCAAGCTCCGATTGGGCGGTCGCCTATGAGGATAGTGGTAATCCTGCGCCACTGTTTATAGCGAAAGATGCAGACGGTGTCAGTCAGCCCATTACCGGCCGAATGGCGGTTGGGCCAGGGGAAAATGGCAGTGTGATGGTCTATTTCGGCACCGGCAAGTACTTCGGGGCCAGTGATGGCGAGGTGGGCACTGGTCCTCAAACCCAGAGCTTTTACGGTATTCAGGATTCGGGTTCGCAGGTGTCCGGTCGTTCCGACTTGGTTGAGCAGACCATTGTGAGTGAGGGTTCGACGAGTCTTGCTGGTACCGGTAATAGCTCGGAATCTGCACTACGGGTGGTATCGAATAATACGGTTGACTACACCAGTCATAAGGGCTGGTACCTGGACCTGAAACTCGTGACAGCGACCGATGGCGGCGGTGAGCGGGTGGTAGAGCAGCCAATTCTTAGGCATGGCCGGGTAATTTTTGTGACTCTGCAACCGTCCGCAGACTCCTGCGATTTTGGTGGCACCAGCCACCTGATGGAGCTGGATGCCAAGACTGGTGGTCGGCTGGCTTATGCGGTATTTGATGCCAATGGCGACGGAATCATCAATAGTGCGGATTTGATGACGGTTGATGCCACCAGCATTCCGCCGAGTGGTAAAAAGTTCACCGAGATCATTTCCCGTCCGGGCATTATCGATGCCGGCGCCAAGGAATATAAATACACGTCTGGCTCGCGCGGAACCCTGGGAGTGACCACTGAAAAAGGCGGCGGCTATATCAGTGGTCTCCAAGCCTGGTGGCAGTTGCGTTAGCTTTTGCACAAACCCAGCGCAGACAAACCTTTTGAGCACTAACGACTATTTGTCGTCGTAGGCTCCCGGGGCGCGCTGCTCGGTTTGTCGATCCAGTGCGCCTACATCGAGAAAGGGCGATGCATCGATGTGCTGGGCATCCATCATCTGTGCCACGCGCTGCAAGGCACTTATGATCATGGTCTGCTCCCACTCCTGTAAGTCTTTGAATTGTCTTATAAAATTTTCTTGGAGCAGGGTGGGGGCCGTCTTTAGTTTGTCCAAGCCTTCGTCAGTGATATAGGCCAACACTTTGCGCTTGTCCTGCTGTGAGCGTTCTCTGCCCACATAATGTTTCTTTTCAAGACGATCGATAATGCTGGTAACAGTGGCCTGACTAAGACTGATTTCTTCTGCCAGCTCGCCAATGGGAATGCCGCCTTTGTCGCGCAGGGTCTGCATCACCATTAGCTGCGGGGCAGTCAGTGCGGCGGTTTTCACCAAGTGCTTGGATTGCAGGTCGGTGGCGCGAATTACACGCCGCAGGGCGACCAGTACGTCTTGAATAGGGTCCATTTTGGCTCGGTGTCTGTGAACGAAGCGGCAAAATTTTAAACGAATATGACGTCGAGCGGGGAACTTATGCGAAATATTTCCATAGTGTTCTAAGTAATCCACCTTGATAGATGGGGTGTAAATCCAGTAGAATGCTTCGTACTCGATTGAATATTAAGGGATGGGTTTGCGAAATATCTTCTATTAATGGTTTAAAAACAATCATATGCAGCAGTTGGATTGTTTTTGAGCAGTAGAGATATAGTGAATCCTAAATATTTTGAATAGTACAAAATCTCAAGCCTCTATGGATACAGTGCAGGAGGCTTTGAGCCTTCGTCCGCCGCGGGCAACCGACGGTGCTGCACTACATCAACTGGTGGCGAACTGTCCGCCGCTGGATCCTAACTCCCTGTACTGCAACCTTTTGCAGTGCTCCCATTTTGCCGATACCGCAGTGGCGGTGGAATACAACGGTGAACTGGTGGGCTTTATCTCCGGCTATATCCCCCCCGGCAAACCCGACACCTTGTTTGTATGGCAGGTGGCGGTGGATTCCTCCATGCGAGGCCAGGGTCTGGGCGGAAAAATGCTGGCTCATCTGGTGGATCGCACAGGGGTGAAATGGATGGAAACCACGGTAACGCCAGATAACGGAGCGTCGTGGGGAATGTTCCGCAGCTTTGCCCGCAAGCGCGGCGCCGAGTGTGAAGATTGCGGTCCGCTGTTTGAGCGCGATGCGCATTTTGGCGGCAAGCACGACAGCGAACACCTGGCCCGATTGGGCCCATTTACGAATCAAGCATCTTGAACCTGACTGAGGACAGAACAATGACTATATTTGACCAATTAGAATCCGAAGTGCAGAGCTATGCCCGTTCATTCCCGGTAACCTTCGACAAGGCTCAGGGTGCCAAGCTTTACGATACCGAGGGCAAGGAATACATCGATTTTCTGGCGGGTGCCGGCACGCTTAACTACGGCCACAACAATCCCGTTCTGAAAGAGGCGCTGATTGAATACCTGCAGGCTGACGGCATCGCCCACGGGCTGGATATGCACACCCGTGCCAAGGAGGAGCTGCTGACGGCCTTTGATGAGTGCATTCTCAAACCGCGCAACCTCGAGTATCTGCTGCAATTTACCGGCCCGACTGGCACCAACGCGGTGGAAGCCGCGATGAAAATTGCACGCAAGGTAAAAGGGCGCAGTGAAATTATTGCTTTTACCAATGGTTTTCACGGTTGCTCGCTGGGCGCACTGGCGGCTACCGGTAACCGTCATCACCGTGGCGGTAGTGGTGGTGTGTCATTGCCTGACGTAACCCACATGCCATATTCGAACTACTTCGGTAACGATGTAGATACGATCGCGATGATTGATCAGCTGATCGAAGACCCCTCCAGTGGTGTAGATCAGCCAGCAGCGGTATTACTAGAAACCGTTCAGGGCGAGGGTGGCCTGAATGCGGCCAGCTTTGAGTGGCTGCAAGGCATCGAAAAGCTGTGCAAGAAGCATGACATGCTGATGATTGTCGACGACATTCAGGCGGGTTGTGGTCGTACCGGTACCTTCTTCAGTTTTGAGCCGGCTGGTATCAAACCTGACATCGTGACCTTGTCGAAATCACTGAGCGG